>JAPKZL010000108.1 GCA_026393795.1 Candidatus Aminicenantes bacterium
AGGACCGGCATGAACTCGATGTGCCAGTGAAAGAAATCGCCGACGCTGTTCTGGCACGGGGCGTTGTGGATGATCAGGTTGTAGTCGGGCCGGCTCAGCAGACGGCCCACCCGGCCCAGGATATCGCCCAGTATCGTGCTCAGGCTGTTCAGCTCGTTGTCGGGAGTGCTTTCAAATGCCGGGTTGTGGCGCTTGGGATAGACGGCCAGCTCGAAGGAAAAGCGCGGGGCATAAGGGGCCATGACGATGAAATGCTCGTTCTCCACGAGCAGGCGGCGGTCGGCCTCGCTTTCATATTGGATGATGTCGCAGAAAATGCAGCGTTCCTTCATTTCGTAGTGGGCGCGGGCGCCGTCGATCTCCTCCTGGACGCGCAGCGGCACCACCGGCAGGGCGACGAGCTGGGTGTGGGAATGGGAGAGGGTGGCGCCGGCGGTCGGGCCGAAGTTCTTGAAGACCATGATGTATTTGAAGCGGGTGTCCTTTTTCAGGTCGAGGATGCGGCTCTTGGCGGCGAGCATGGTGTTCTTGACCTGGTTGCCGTCGATGTCGATGCGCTCGGCCGGGTGCTCGGGCGTTTCGATGATTACCTCGTGGGCGCCGATGCCGCTGATCTTGTCGTAGAAGCCTTCGCCGCTCTTGCGCAGCTCGCCCTCGATGCGCAGGGCCGGGAACTTGTTGGGCACCACGCGCAGGCTCCAGCCGCGTTCGTTGGCCCGGGAATGGTCGGGGCGCAGGGCGAAGGTTTCGGGCGGGGTCATCGCCTCGTTGCCGGGGCAGAAGGGGCAGTTCTCCGGCTTGGAAATGTCCTTGTCGACGACGATCTGGTAATACTTGGGCCTTTTTTTCCTTTCCTCGGAAATGATCACCCAGGTTCCGGTGATCGGGTCCTTGCGCAGTTCGGGCATCGCTCACTCCTCGAAGGCGTTTTCCAGATGATCGCAGACGAAGCCGTCGTCGCGGCGCAGCACCGAGACCACGTCGAAGCGCACGCGGAAATCGCGATAAGGCTTGCGCGCCGAGAAAAAGCGGGCGGCGCGGATGATCTTCAGCTGCTTGGGGCGGGTGACGAACGCCTCGGGGGCGCCGAAGTCGCTGGTCTTGCGCGTCTTGACCTCGACGAAGCACAGGATGTCGCCAATGCTGGCCACCAGGTCCACCTCGGCGCCGGCGACGCGGTAGTTGGGCTGGATGATCTTGTAGCCCTTGTTCTTGAGGAAGGCGGCGGCGGCTTGCTCGCCGTTCTGACCGATGGTCTTCTTGTCCAAGACCTCTTATTTAAGGTGGATCCTCTTCTCCACCATATGGATATTCAGCGTCTTCAGTTCGGCCAGCACCGGCTCGTAGATCTCGGGGTTGACCGGGGCCAGCACCCCCCTGAGCGCGATCTTGTCCTCGGCGATCAGGCGGGTGCCGATGGCCATCGGCAGGCTGACGGTGCGGGCCATGGAGGTGTCGCCGTTGGGGATGCCGAAATCGATCAGGGTGGAGGTGATCAGGTCCTTGGACTTGTCCTTGTTCTTGACCTGGAAGCGGTGGCGCAAGATCAGCATGTCCTTTTCACCTTCCTTGTAGAACAGCTTTTCCTGTAGGCGCTGGCTTAGCACGTCGAGGCGGTTGTCGAAATCGCCGACCGCGTCGTCGCTGAAAAGGCCGAGCCACTCGAAGCGCTTGATGATCTCGGAGTCGGGCGCGAGGCCGAGCTTCTTTGCCGTTTCTTCCTTCACTTGCTGCGAAGTCGGGGAGCCGATCAGATCGGCTATCATTTTTTTGAAGGTGCTCTTCTTGAGGTCGGGGATCGGCGTTTCGTCGACAAGTCCCAGGTCGACGATCTTCTTGAAGGTGTCGCACCAGCCCAGGTTGCGGTAAGTGCCGCGGATGACCGTCTGGGCGTCCTTCAAGCCGTACAGCTCCTTGTAGGGGACCGAGTCGCGGTTGGGGTACACTTCAAATTTTCCCAGCCCCTCGATCTCCTCCACTTTATAGTTCAAAAAGAGGTCCTTGCCCTCGATCTCGACGATCTTGCCGTTCTCCAGGAAACGGGCCGAATTGCGCGAGGCCAGGATCACGCCGCGCGGGCTCCAGGAAAACTTGTAGCCGAAGGGGTTGTCGTTGTTTTCCGGGGCCGGCAGTCCGCCGCAATAGGAATGGAAATGGATGATCTTCCCGCCCTCGGCCTGGACGCTGTGGATGATCTTCATGGCCGACATGTGGTCGATGCCCGGATCGACGCCCATCTCGTTGAGGAACAGGAGCTTCTTTTCCCGCACCGCCGGGTCGAGTTTTTTCATCCCTTCGCTGACGTAGGAGGTGGTGACCATGTGCTTGCCGTGCTCGAGGCAGAGGTTGGCCACCTTGACGTGGTGGATCCAGGGCAGCAGGCTGATGACGATGTCATGGTCCTTGATCAGCGCCGCCAGCTCGCGGTTGTTCTCCACGTCGATGGCCGCGGCGCGGCCGTTGCCGTGGCCCTTGACCAGCTTTTCGGCCTTGGCCACCGTGCGCGAGGCCACCGTGACCGTCAAATTCTTTTGCTCCAGCAAGTAGCTGACTCCTGGCCTGCTCACCAGGCCGGCGCCGAGAACCAGGATTTTTTTCATCGCGTGCCTCCTATTTTTTTAGGAAATCGTTCATGTATCGGTAATCGGGGCAGAAACTTCCATGCTGCAGGATCAGCGCCTGGCGCACGGCATACGGCAGCTGCGCGGCCACGCCGGCTTTGTGGAAATCGGTATGGCTGATGGCGGCGACGAATTCGCGCAAGACCGACGAAAACTCGGCCGAGGATTCGCGCGAAAATTCGCAAGGCAGGTTGTCCACGGCCATGACCGTCACTCCGAGCGGGTCGATGCCGGCGGCAAAGCGGTCGTTCTCGGCGAAATAGGTGTAATAGGCGGCATCGGGTTTTGTGGCCTGGTTGGTGATCTCGATCGAGCCGTCGATGTCGCAGCTGATGTCGCCGATGACCTGCAGCGTGAGGTTGGATTCCAGGATGGTGCGCGTCTTCAGGTATTCCTTGCGCACCAGGCGCGGGTATTTCGGGGTCCAATAGATGCAGTTGACCAGGATGGAGAGCAGGGGCAGGTAGTTTTCGAACTTGGATTCGTATTTTTCCGGATGGGCGTAATAGTCCTGCAGCTCGAACGCCCCGTTCAGCGGCCGGACAATGTCATCCTCGCTGAAAACCACCTTGAACAGGTTCAGGTTGTCGTTGCTGAAGTTTTCGGCCATTTCGGTCAGCGCCTCGGCGGAAAGGATCTTGTAGGGCAGCAGGTCGAAGATTTCCTGGGCGCCGCGCGACACGTTGCCGTAGCCGGCAAAACCGACCACCAGCGGGCATAGGTCCGCGGGAAAGCCGTCGCGGTCGATCTCCCGGCCGACGGCAGCGACGGCTTGCTTGGCCGCTTCCAGCGATTCGTACTGGTAGGCCTGCTTGATCGCGGCAAACGGCGTCGGCAGGCCGCTTTGCAGCAGCTTCTGGCCGTAGCCGTGCAGCGTGTCGAGCATGCCCGCCAGCCCGGCGTAGCGGCCGAAAAAAATCAGGCGCTGGTTCTTTTCGTCGATGACCCGCTCGTAGTCGATCAGGTTGCATTTCAAATCGACCATGGTTTTCAGCATCGGCAGGTTGTGATGCTGGCCCTTGATGGTGTGCGAAAAAAAGACATAGGTCTTTTTTTTCTGGAACAGCTCGACCGGGATCTCCTTGACGGCGTAAACGACCTCGGCCCGGCCCAGGTCCTCGCTGACCTCCGCTCCGGCCTGGCGGTATTCCTCGTCGCTGAAGATCCGGATCAAGGACGGCTGGATGATGGTGTGAATGCCGTGCGTTTCCCTGAGCCAGCGCACGTCGGCGGGGACCAGCGGCACCCGTTTTTCCCATTCGTTCTTGTCTTCGCGGCGGATCCCGATAATTTTTTTCATTCTATTTCCGTTGACGGTTTTCGGCCAAAATCATACTCTAGCAAATTCCGCCGCTTTAGTCAATCGTTCCCGGAAGTCGGCCGCCAAACGGTTTGATCACGGCCACGCCGGCTCGCACCGCGCGGCGGCGCGGCGCGGAAATCGAAATTGACGGTCAACGCGGCGCCGAGAACTCAATTGACCCTCGGCGTGGCGCCAGGTTCTTAATTGACCGTCGGCGCCTAGGATGCTATAATGCGGGCTCTTGTTTTGGAGGAATCAATGCAGCGCTGGAAGTTGCTGTTCACTATATTTGCCGTCACTTTCACCACCATGCTGGCCGAAGTGCTCCTGACCCGCGTCTTCTCCGTTGTCTATTTCGGGCAGTTCGCCTTTCTTATCATATCGCTGGCCCTTTTCGGCTACGGCCTGAGCGGCGTTTTCCTGGCCGTGCGCAAGCTGTCCCAGCGCCAGGACCAGGCGTCGTTGCTTTCGCGCTTCCTCCTGCTTTTCATTGTCTCTTTCCCGCTGGCCTACAAGGCGACCCTGGTGTTTACCATTGACTTCCTCAAGCTCTTTAACCCGATGCAGAACTTCCTCTTCCTGGTCCTCAATTTCCTCGTCCTGCTCATGCCTTTCTTCTTCGGCGGCGTGGTGCTGGCCCTGTTCTTTTCCGCCTATTCCGAGAGCATCGGCCGCCTCTATTTCATTGACCTGGTCGGGGCCAGCCTCGGTTCGCTGGCCATCATCCCGCTCATCCCCTGGTTGGGGCCCAACCGCATCCTGATCCTCCTCTTCTGCCTGCTCACGCTGGCGTGGTTTTTCATCGCCCCGGCGCGAAAACCCATCCGCATCACCGTCTTCGGCCTCCTGATCGCCGCCTTCGCCGCCGCCTTCGTGTTCGAGGCGACGGTCTTTCCCATCATCCCGACGCGCGAATCGGACAAGCGCCAGTACAATGCCCAGCTGAAGAACAAGCGCATCGAGTACAGCAAGTGGAGCACCATCGACAAGATCGACGTCGCCCCGTGGCTGAACATCCGCAAGGTCATCTGGATCAACGGCGGCACGATGATGTCGTTCATCATGAAGTTCGACGGCGACCTTTCCAAGCTGGAAAAAATCGAGTGGGATCCCGCCTCGCTGCCGTACCAGGTCGCCCGCAACGGCACGGCGGTCATCATCGGCTCGGCCGGCGGCTACGAGGTCCTTTGCGCCCTCTCGCACAACTTCCGCTACATCGTGGCCATCGAGATGGACCCGGTCATCTGCTCGCTGCTCAAGAAGGAGTACGCCGACTACACCGGGCGGATCTTCCATATGCCGCAGGTGGACCTTGTCGCCGACGAGGGACGCAGCGTCCTCAAACGCTTGCGGCGCAAGTTCGATGTCATCCAGATGGTCAATTCGCACAACCCCGACTCGCTCCTCTCCGGGGCGCTGAGCATCTCAGAAACCTACATCTACACGGTGGAGAGCTTCAAGGACTACTGGGAGCACCTGGAGGATGAGGGGTTGGTCTACATCGTACACTGGAACGGCGAGCGGCTGTTCGCAACGGCCCTGCAGGCCTTGAAGGAGATGGGGGTGGAGCACCCCGAGGAGAAGTTTTTCGTTGCCCAGCACCGCGGCGGCTTCAACTTCTTTTTCCTCAAGAAGGGGGCGTTCACTCCCCGCGATTACGACATCCTGAAAAGCTCGGTCGCCTCTGCCGACGACATCGTCTATTCGCCCGACCTGCGGCTGAATAACCTCTACTACCACATGATCGACGACCTTGACCGGACCGTGCGCCACTCCTCGGTCAACATCGCGCCGGTCTACGACCGTTCTCCCTATTTCAACCAGCCGAACCGCATCGGCCAGTTCCGCTTCCGCAACATGCTGATCAAGGGCATCGGCGAGGACGTCGTGCGCTCGGCCATCGTCTATTCCAATTCCATCTACCTGTCCATCCTTTCCCTGTCGGTGCTCTTTTCGTTCCTGTTCATCTACCTGCCCCTGCGCCGCAAACGCGCCGGCCCGGGCCAGAAGCCGCTCATCTTCTATTTCTTCTTCATCGGCCTGGCCTTCATCATGGTCGAGATCATTTTCATCAAGATATTCCAGCTCTATCTCGGCAGCCCCGCCATTTCGATATCGATCATCATCTTCTCGCTGCTGGTCTCCTCCGGGCTCGGCAGCCTGCTGACGGCGCGCGCTTTCCGTCCCTTCGGTACGCGCATGATCCCGTCCTTCGCCCTTTTCCTGGCCTTGCTCCTCGGCTTCTACGGCTTCGCCCTTTTCCCCATCCTCAACCGGGTGATATTCCTGGGTTTTTTCTGGCGCATCCTGGTCAGCTTCGGGCTGATTTCCCTGGCCGGCTTTTTCATGGGCGCTTTCTTCCCCGAGGGCATCCGCCGCTTGGGAGCGGCGGACAAAGGGATGATCGGCTGGGCCTGGGGGGCGAATTCGTTCGCCACCGTCCTGGGTTCGATCATGGCCGTGATCGTTTCCATCAACTGGGATTTCACCGTCGTGCTCATCCTGGCCGCGCTGGCCTACCTGGCAGCCGCCTTTTTCAGCGCCCGGGCGGGAAAAGCAGTGACGGCGTAGGGCCCGATTTTAGGGTAGGGGCAGAAGGACATTCTATTTTACCTGGTACAGGGAGACGGTCGTGTCCCAGACCGGGAAGGCGCGCAGCAGCCTGAAGTGGGCGGCAACATCGGGAAAGCGGCGCTTGATCCAGCCCAATTCGGCATCGTTGAAGCGGTCCAGGGCCAGGACATAGTCGGGAGCGTAGCGGCGGAAGGGATCGCGGTCGTTGAACCAATTTTCATAGGACAGGACGGCTCTGAGATTCGTGCCCAGGGTGAGCCTGGGCGCTTCCTGGCCCAGGACGACCGAGCCGGCGGGCAGCGTGGCCATGAAACGCGAGGCGGCTTCCAGGCGAAAGGAGGGCCGGCGATAGAACTGGCTGTCATAGAGAAACAGCGATCCGGCCAGCATCACCGCGAAGACAAATACCGCCGCCGACCTTCTCCAAACGGCACGGGCGCTTGTAAAATAGATCATGATCGCCGCCGCGGCCGGAATGATCAGGAGGCGCAAAGCGAGGGGAAAAACACGGAAAAAGGGATTGCCGACGGCCTGGGAATGGAAAAACGGAAAGAACAGCCCGGCCGGGACAAGGGCCAGCGGCCAGAAGAGCCGATGCTGGCTGGCGATCCACTCACGGTCCCTGAGCAGGAGCGAAACGGCCAGGTAAACTGCCGGCAGCAGCGGCAGGTAATAGCGCAGCGGGCGGTAATTCAGCAGCCCCATGGTCAGCATGGCGCCGATGATCCAGAAGAAGACGAACAGGTCGAGGTCAACGGCATGGCCATGGCCGCACGCCCGGCCGTAGCTCCGCGCCCGGACGATCTTCAAGAGGGCCCAGGCGCCGAAAAGAACGAACAGGAGGCCCGCGACCGGCATCAGCTGGAGATAACGCGGTAGCGGGTTGTGCCAGAGGTTGGCGAGCGCTTGCGCGAGAGAGCGGGGAAGGGAGAGCATGCCCCAACCGCTGCCGATCTTGCTGAAGGTCGAGCGGAAGGGGAGATAAATGCCGAAAAACCACGGCAGCGCCGCCGTCAGCACGCCGGCCAGGAAGACGACAAACGTGCGGGGATCGGCGCGGCGCCAGGCCCGGTAGGCTACGGCCAGCAGGGTCGAGATCAGGAAATAGGCGAACAGATACTTGGACAGGGCGGCGACGGCGGCGGTCAGGCCGAGGCAAAACAGGGGCCAGCGTTCCTCCTCGGGGCGCATGAACAGATAGAAGCCCAGCAGGAAGCCGAAGGCCGAAAAATTTTCAAGCAAACCGATGCGGCTGTACATTAGGCTGTAGAAATCGAAGGCGAAAAGGCAGGTCAGGGCCAGCGCCTGGCCCGGTCGCAGATAGCATCGCAAGCCGGCATGGAAAAGGAATATCCCCAGCAGGCCGAAGAGGATGTTGATCGCCTTGACCGTGACGATGGAGATGCCGAAGATTTGGAAGCCCAGGTAATAGATCATGGTCAGGGGGGCGTTGTAGACCATCGGGTTCCACTCGTCGGTGATCCATTTTCCGAACAGGACCTTGTTGCGGGCGTTGTGCGAGTAGATCCCCTCGTCAAAATAGATGCCGGCGCTTCCCGAAATCTGCGGCATGATCAGGGGCGGATCGGCTTTGATGTGCTGCAGCCGCAGCAGGGCAGCGCCGATCAGCAGCAAGGCCAGGGCGAGCCTTCTCGCCCAAACGGCCCGGCGGGCGTTGCTCGCGGTGGGAGCCTCGGGTTTCAGATCCACTGGCTGAGATTGACGAAGGCCTTGATCTTGACGTCGGCTTCGCGCAGGCGCGCCGAAAGGATCTTGGCCAGGATAAACAGTATCTTCGCGCCGCTGGCCGGGTCTTTCTCGATGAAGAGCAGGAAATTCTCGCGGCTGATCTCGAGCATGAAGGTGTCGCTGTGGGCGATGGCGGTGGCGCTGCGCGGCAGGTCCTCGAGCAACGCCATCTCACCGAAAAAATCGCCTTTTTTCAACACGGACAGGGTTTCCTCGCCGCTGATCTTGGCCTTCTGGGTGATGCGTACTTCGCCCGACACGATGATCATCAGCGATTTGCCGGTGGTGCTCTCCTCGAAAATCGTGTCCCCCTGGTGGAAGATGCGCTCCTCGGCCAGAGCGGCCAGTTCCCGGACGGCCGTCATGCTCAGTTGGTTGAACAGGCTGAGTTTTATGAAAATTTCGGCGATGATGTCCTTGATATCTTCCATGGCGGCTATTGTAGCATAGTCAACCCGGTTTTTGAACACGCGGCGCGGGCCCGTTTCACGTCAATCCGCTGGCGCCAGGATGGGCTCCAGCCCTTCATGGATGTAGCGGCGCAGGAAGCCGTAGACGTCGGGATGGGAAAAATGCAGGTCGCCGACCTGCTCGCGGACGGCGCTGGTGGAGATGGCGAACTCGCCCCTTTCGCTGCGGTAGCTGAAATGGAGATCGGTCGTGTCCAGGCTCACCAGCAGCGAGAGCAGCGTTTCCTCCAGGTTGCCCAGGGGCGGGCAGTCCAGGTGGCTGCGCTGCATGCTGGCCCTGACCTCGGTGCCGCGGCCGACCGCGCTGCGGATGGAAAAATCGCCCCGGCAGACCTGGGCGGTGGCCTTGAGCAGCGGGATGCCCAGCCCGACCTTCTTGAAGCTCTTGGTGGTGAAAAACGGGTCCTGGACCTTTTCCAGCGTCTGTTCGTCCATGCCCCGGCCGTTGTCCGCCACCTGCACGTTCAGGCTGTCCCGATCCTTCGATTCGACGATGTCCAGGCGGATCTGGCCGGCGCCGGCGGCGACCGAATTTTGCACCAGGTCGATCAGGTGGAAGCAGATATCTTCAACCATGATTACATAAAAGCCAGTAAATACAAGGCTTTCGGGGTTTTCTGTATACGCAATAGAGACGCAAACCAGGCTGGTTTTCTCATAATATATAGTGCAGCGTTTTTTAAAATGTTTTCAAGGTTTGGAAACTGGAAGCCCGTCCCCAGCAGTTTTATCCTCGTCTAGCAATTCGGTTTGTATGTTTTGTTGGGCTTCCGGTTCTTTTGGTTCGTCAGACTCGTCACTTGGCTTATTTTCTAAAGATTCCCGTGGCCGTCTTGTTGTTTTTCCGTAAAAACGACGGACTCGGGTCTGGGCCTTTGCTGCTTCTTCTCCATCAAGAACGTCTCGCTTTAACACCTCATTACTTAGAACTTTTGTAATCTCTTCTGGTGATATGTTCACACCATCTGAGAGCTTTCTCAATTCGCGACGAAGGGAGCCAACTAATTCATCGGAGAGTATAAGGGCACCCAGAATAAATCGGTTGATCGTGAGAATCTTTTTGTGAAAATCCTCGCGGGCTTCTTTGGCCAAACCTTCTTTGCAGAGAATGAAGAGTCTTTCCAGGTGCTCTTCATTCTTTGCGTCGAGTTCATCGAATGTGAACTCGGAAATAAAATCCCATTTTATTGGCTTCTCAAACCGGAGCTTATAGAGTTGCCATACTAGCCCACTTGTGAGAATAATCCATTGGGCCCCACTATTGGCACCATACTCAATGGCTTGACGTAGATGGGCTTCCTTGAGGCTGAGACCGATTGCTTTTATTTCGATAAGGAATTCGATCTTGTTATTGAGTTTAATAGCCAAGTCGCAATAGGTCCCACGAACGGCGAAT
>JAPKZL010000109.1 GCA_026393795.1 Candidatus Aminicenantes bacterium
GAATTTTTTATAATAGTCATGGATGGCGTTTTCCAGAAACTGCCATCTGCGGATTTCAGGCGGGAAGATGTCCCGCGTCCCTTTGGCTGCCTTGATTTCGCTCATCAAAACCCCCGTGTCTTCATTTTGTCCATGCGCAACCTTGCGGCTGCCATTTTATTGGCGAAAGGCGTTGCCGATGATGCGGAACACCTCTTCCTGGTCATAGGAAAGGACCTGGGTCTTGCCGATCAGGGCCATGAAATTCGCGTCCCCCTGCCAGCGCGGCACCACGTGCTGGTGAAAATGGTCCTTGACCCCGGCCCCGGCCGCCGGCCCGATGTTCATGCCGATGTTGAAGCCGTCGGGGTGGAAGTTTTTTCTCAGGATCGCCATGGCGCGTTTGGTCAGTTCCCACATTTCCGCCAGCTCGCTGCCGGCTAGTCCATCGGGAGCCGCCAGGTGGGCGACAGGGGCGATCATCAGGTGGCCGGTGCTGTAGGGGTATTTGTTCAACAGGACGAAAAACTTTTCGCCGCGCCAGAGGATCATGGCCTCGCGGTCGTCCTGGGCCAAGGCCTGGCAAAAAATGCAGCCCGAATTTTTTCTGTTGTTGGCGATGAAATCCCAGCGCCAGGGAGCAGACAGGAATTTCATTTTTTCAAACTCCCCGGGGCTTGGCGGCGGTCATTTGTTTTTGTCGAGTTCGTTCTGCAGCAAGTCGCCGATGGTCGTGACCGAGTCGTCTTCGGATTTCATGAATTTCTTGATCTCTTCGCGTTCCAGGGCCTTGTTCATCGCCCGCAGGCTCAAATAGACCTTTTTGCGGTCGGCTTCGATGCGGACTATCATGGCCTGGATCTTGTCGCCCGGCTTGAATTTCTGCTCCAGCTCGGCCAAGGCCACCGGCTCCTCGTCGACGTCGTTATTGCGGATGAAGCCTTCGATGTTCTTGCTGATTTCCACTACGATGCCGCCGTCGATGACCTTCTTGACGGCCACCTCAATGATGCTGTTGGTCCGGTTCTGGGCGTGAAACGCCTTCCACTCGTTCTCGGCCAGATGCTTGATCCCGAGTTGGACCTTGGAATTGCGGTCCAGTTCGTTGCTGATGATCATGGCGTCGATTTCCTCGCCTTCGGTCAGGAATTCCTCGGGAGAGTCGATGTGATAGAAGCTGATATCCGAGATCTTGATCACGCCTTCGATCCCCTCTTCCAGGCCCATGAACACCCGCGATTTGAGAATTTTCTTGACCTTGGCCCTGACGATCTCGCCGCGGGAATGCTTCTCTAGGTATTTTTCTTCCGGGCGTATCTCCAGCTGTTTCAGGCCCAGCTTGATTTTGCGCTCCTCCTTGTTGACCTCGATGACCTGGACCCAGAGCTTGTCGCCCACGGCCACGTATTCCTCGACCGAGGTCGGGCGCCCTTCCCAGGTCAGGTCGGAGATATGCAGCAATCCCTCAACCCCTTCCTCCAGTTCGATGAAGGCGCCGAAGCTGACGATCTTGACCACCTTGGCGACCAGCCGCTTGCCGAGCGGATACTTCGTTTCCATGGTGGTCCAGGGATCGGCGAATTTTTGCTTGATGCCCAGGGAAATTTTCCCCTTTTCCTTGTCGATTTCAAGGACCTTGACTTCGATTTCGTCCCCCTTGCGCAGCTTTTCCTTGGGATGGTTGACGCGGCCGTATGAGATGTTGTCCTTGTGGACCAGCCCTTCCATGCCGCCCAAGTCGACGAACGCGCCGTAGTCCATGATCGAGGTCACCACGCCCTTGACGATCCGGCCGACCTCCAGCGAACCCAGCAGGTTCTTCAATTTTTCCTGCTTCTCCTCTTCCAGCAGGATGCGCCGCGAGACCGTGCCGTTCTTTTCCTTCTTGTTCAGCTTGACGACCTTGAACAGAAATTCCTTGCCCAACATTTTTTTGGGAGCCTTGATCTTTTGGATGTCGACCTGGCTCATGGGCAGGAACATCTCGATGCCCATGTCGACCAGGTAGCCTTTTTCGTCGGGAGTCAACTTGGCGATGACCCCCTTGAGCGGGGTATTGGTCTTGTAGGCGTGGATCACGTTATCCCAGCCCTCCTGCTCGTCCAGCTGCTTCTTGGAAACCGTGATGTAGCCTTCCTTGAAGTTGACGTTCTTGGGAAGCACCGAGATGGGGTCGCCGATCTTGTATTTCATGTTGCCGTTCCAGTCCAGCAACTCCTGGCGGTCCAGTATCCCTTCGGTTTTCTGACCGATGTCGATAACCACGCGATTTTCGACGATATCCACGATACGGCCCTCGATGGGGGCGTTGGAAGCCAGGTTTTTCAAATCGTAGTCTTTGACCAGTTTGGAAAAATCGTCCTGGTTGTTGCCGATAGCATTTTTTGTGTCTGACATGTCATGTCTCCTTTGAATTTATAGCTTCTGCAAGAAATTTTTTACGCAATCAAGCTCCTGCGGCGACGTGGAGGCTCCGGCGCTGATGCCGATGGATTTAAACTTGGCAATCTTGGCCAGGGTCGTTCGTTTGCGCAGATCGGCGCAGGTTTCGATCTGCAGCGTGTTCCGGTTTTTCTCCCTGGCGATGTGGACGAGCTTTTTGGTATTGGAGGAAATTTTGCTGCCGACCACGATGATGGCGTCGACCCTGGGGGCCAGTTTCCTGACCGCCTGCTGGCGGTCCTTGGTTGCCTGGCAGATGGTGTTGAATATGGTGAGCTTCTGGGTCTTGGCGAGCAGGATGGCGATCACGGCCTGAAAAAACTCGGTGTTCAGGGTGGTTTGCGCCACCACGCAGAGTTCCTTGCTGGCGGGGAGCGCCTCGGCCTCGGCCAGGGAATTGACGATGACCACCCGCTTGGCATAGCTTTGCGCGGCGATGATCTCCGGATGGTTCTTGTCGCCGACGATCAAAATCTTTTGCTTCTGCGCCTGCAGCCGGGCGATGATCTTCTGTTCTTTTTTCACCAGCGGGCAGGTGGCATCCAGGGTGCTGACCCCTTTTTGGCGCAGGATCTTTTCGATGTCGCGGGGGATGCCGTGGGTGCGGATGCACAGGGTTTTCCCCCTTTCAATCTCCCTGACCGAGGAAACGGAGCGGACTCCCCTGACCGCCAAATCGTTCAAAACCGGGATGTTGTGGATCAACGGGCCGAAAGTTTGAATTTGGTTTCCTTTTCGAAGGTATTCATTGATTAATTTCAAGGCTCGTTTCACTCCAAAACAAAATCCCGCCTCTTCGGCGACTACTATTTTCATAAATATAGGGATTAATCATATAATATTAAGCCCTGTTTGTCAATAAATAATCGCAATATGCGAGTGCAAAATGATCATGTCTGTTTTTAACAAAATAGAGCTATTTTATTCAGTTCATTGTGATGTCAGACGATTTTTTTCGATCTGATACGCCGGTTCCTAAAAGGCGAAACCAATGCCGGCGCCGGCCTGGAACCCGCCCAGTTCAATTTTGCCGGTTTGTGCTTCATCACCGGCCTGACTGTACGCGGTTGTCAGAGTCAAAAATATTTTATTGCCAAGGAAATAGTCGAGATTGGCCCCGATCTTCCAGCCCAATCCCGAACCTTTCTGGGTATCATCCAGAGCTTCTTCTTTGAAGGAGATATACGTCATGCCAAGCTCTCCACGCAAGCGAAGTATCGCGCTCAATTTGAAAACATAACCGAACCCGAAGCCAAGCAGGGTCTGACCGATATGAACCTTCTCATCGACCTCTTCGATAACCCCGTCCCTGGCTATTAAGGAGAAACTTCCCCAGACGAAAAAATTCCGATAAACCAGGCACGTAATTTTGATTTCAGGCATAAAAAACGCTTGGCCGTAAATTTGCCGAAAGTCTCCACTTGAGCTGAGAAAAAAATTGCCGCCGGCTGTGACCATGAACTTGCGAGCTGCACTTTCTTCTCCCTGGCAGACCACGCCAAGAGAGGCAATCAAGCATAACAGAAGGAGCATTGACTTAATGCCATTTTTTGTTCTTGGTTTCATTTTTTCCCTCGAATCCATTATATTGTCTTTTCTTCCGGTAGTCCGACTAACTGCCCTGAAATATTGTACGCCTCGACCCGATAAGTATAGGGGATGCCTTTGTCCAGGTACTTGTCCTGCATCTGGAATCGGTTGTTTTGCAGTTCGGATGGAGCGATCGTCCTGAGCAATACAAAATCACCACTGCCTTTGCGGCGCAGGATGCAATAGTAGGATGCTGGAATATTGGAAATTTCAACCGTAAACTGAATCTGGCCATATTGACGCAGAATGCTGAAGGCCTTTAACTCCTGCCGTTCGGCCAAGACGGTCATGATATGAATAGGCAGCGGCAAGGAAAAGATCACTCCAATATTACTGTCGCCCCCCCGAAAGGTCGTGCCATAGAGCGTTGAACCGGAAAGGACCAGGGATGCAAGCGGATGCGCCCCATCGTCAGCACCGCCGACAAATTTATGCTGTAAGGTAAAACCGCTGCCGTCGGTCTCGATATTGAATAGGGTGCCGAAATCATTAATGCCACCCGACTGGGCCATGCCAAAGAGGGTTGAACCGCAAAGGATCAGGGATCCCATTGGATATCGTCCCTCGGCCGCATTGTCGGGAAATTCATGCAGCAATTTATAGCCGGTGCCATCGGTCTGCACCTTGAATATCGTGCCATAACCACTGACCCCACCGACGCCGCCCCCAGATGTCATGCCAAAAAGCGTAGAGCCTGAAAGAACAAGGGATCCCCCTGGTTTTTGCCCATCTCTATCGTCGATTAATCCGGTCTGGCCAAAAAAAGAGTACAGAAAAGTAAAACCGGAGCCATTTGTCTGTATCTTGAATACTGCGCCAAGGTGATTGTCGCCCCCTAAATAGGTCATCCCATAGAGGATCGATTCGGAAAGGAGCAAAGATCCAGATGGACTCCCATAAGCATAAACCCCGGGAAATTCATGCAGCAGGGTAAAACCGCTGCCATCGGTTTGTATCTTGAATATCGTGCCATTGTCACTATGGCCGCCCCAAGCCGTCGTGCCATAGAGGGTCGAGCCGGAAAGGATCAAATTATCATTTGGATATTGCCCATCGTCAGGGGCGCCGACAAACGAGTGCAGCAGGGTATAACCGTTGCCATCGGTCTCCATTTTGAATATCGTACCCCGATCAAGCTTCCCCCCGTAAGGGGTCATGCCATAGAGTGTCGATCCGGAAATGATCAAGGATCCAGCCGGATCCCTTCCGTCCGCAGTACCGCCGGAAAATGAATGCAACAGGGTATAACCGGTACCATTGGTTTGCATCTTGAATACCGTGCCATTATCACTTTTGCCACCCTTGCTGGTCGTGCCAAAGATGGTCGATCCGGAAATCAACAGGTCACACGTTGGATTCTTCCCATCGGCATTGCCGCCGGCGAATTCATGCAGCAGGTTGATTTGGGCCCGAAGCGGCGGGACCAGAATGAATAGAGCGATTGAAGCCACCAATGTCATTTTTTTCATAATTTCATCCTTAAAGTTTTAGTATATATTTGTGGATAAATTCGTAATGCCTGCAATTTTTATCCTTTTTTCAGCAACAAATGATCCATATCCTTCAACTCCATTTTCGCTAATTATTATTAGCACATAGATAGGGCAAATTCAAGATGCAAAAGTGTGCACGGTTTCATGCCCGGCACGCCTTGACATCGGAGCAGTGAAGGCATATATTTTTACCGGAGGAAATCACCCCATGTCCAAGGTTGCCTCGAGCTTTCAACACATGTCTTTGCCCGAACAGCTGCCGGCGAAAAAGGAGTTCGTCGCCGACATCCGCCGCGCTCCCAACCGCGAATTTTCCCTGAGCGCGGCCCAGGCCAAGACGGCGCTGAAAAACGCCTTGCGCTACGTCCCCGCCGGCCTGCATCGCGAAATCGCCCCGGAATTCCTGAGCGAGCTGCTCGAGCGCGGCCGGATCTACGGCTACCGCTATCGCCCTGAGGGTTCGCTGAAGGCCAAACCGATCGATGCCTATCCCGGCAAGATCATCGAGGCGAAGGCCTTCCAGGTGATGATCGACAACAACCTCGATTTTGACGTGGCTCTTTATCCGTACGAGCTGGTGACCTACGGGGAGAACGGCCAGGTCTTCCAGAACTGGATGCAATACAACCTGGTCAAGCTTTGCCTGCAGGAGATGACCGACCGCCAGACGCTGGTGGTTTATTCGGGACACCCGCTCGGCCTTTTCGAATCGCCGCCCGACGCGCCGCGGGTCATCTCCACCAACGGCATGCTGGTGGGCATGTACGACAATCCGGCCGGTTTCGCCCAGGCTGCGGCCATGGGCGTGTCCAACTACGGGCAGATGACCGCCGGCGGCTGGATGTACATCGGCCCCCAGGGCATCGTGCACGGCACCTACCTCACCCTACTCAATGCCGGGCGCCTTTACCTGGGGATTCCCGCCCAGAAGGACCTGGCCGGGGTGGTCTATTTAAGCTCCGGGCTGGGGGGGATGAGCGGCGCCCAGGCCAAGGCGGTGGAGATCGCTGGCGGCATCGGCGTACTGGCCGAAGTCGACTATTCGCGCATCGAAACCCGGCACAAGCAGGGCTGGGTCTCCAGGATATCGGCCGATCTGGACGAAGTGGCCGGCTGGATCGCCGAGTTCCGCAAAACGAAAAAACCGGTCTCCATCGCGTATCACGGCAATGTCGTCGATCTCTGGGAGTACGTCCTGAGCCATGACATCCCCATCGAACTGGCCTCGGACCAGACCTCGTGCCACGACGCCTATGGCGGCGGCTACACTCCGGCCGGCATCGGCTTCGAGCAGGGGCGGCGCCTGCTGCGCGAGAATCCCGCCGAGTTCCGCAGGCGGGTCGACGAGTCGCTGCTGCGACAGTTCCGCCTGATCCAGGCCATGGCCGGCCGCGGCACCCGCTTCTGGGACTACGGCAACTCCTTCCTACAGGCGGTTTTCGACGCCGGCGCCAGCGACATCGCCAGCAACGGTGTCGACCCCAGCGACGGCTTCATTTTCCCCAGCTATGTCGAGCATATCATGGGACCTTTGGGTTTCGATTACGGCTACGGGCCGTTCCGCTGGGTTTGCCTGAGCGGCAAGGCCGAGGACCTGGCCGCGACCGACCGCGCCGCCATGGCTTGCCTCGATCCGGGGCGCCGGGCCATGGACCGGGACAATTACGAATGGATCAAGAACGCCGACAAGAACAAGCTGGTGGTCGGCACCCAGGCGCGCATCCTCTACGCCGATGCCGAGGGCCGGGTGAAGATCGCCCTGAAATTCAACGAAATGGTGCGCCGCGGCACGATCGGCCCGGTCATGCTCGGCCGCGACCATCACGACGTCTCGGGCACCGATTCGCCGTTCAGGGAAACGGCCAACATCCGCGACGGCAGCAACATCACCGCCGACATGGCCGTGCAAAATTTTGCCGGCGATGCCGCGCGCGGCATGTCGATGGTCGTCCTATCCAACGGCGGCGGCGTGGGCATCGGCAAAGCTTTCAACGGCGGTTTCGGCCTGGTCTTGGACGGCAGTAAACGGTGCGACCGCATCATCGCTTCGGCCATGGAATGGGACGTGCTCAACGGCATCGCCCGACGCGCCTGGGCGCGCAACGAAAACGCCATGGAAACCGCGGCTACCTGGAACGACCAGCACCCGGGACGCGGCCATATCACCCTGCCCCAGTTGGCCGACGAGCAACTGATCGACGAACTCGTCCGCAGGGAGCTGCCGCGAAAGTAGGGGCGAAGCGGGCGATGATAAAGGGCCGAGCCAAATTGACAATTAACGGCGAATGGTTTAAGATTTTTATTTGAAGGGCGGGATCCAGGCCGCGATTGCTTTGTGGAGCCGGCCGCCTCGACCCTGGTACAAGAACCGCATTTTTGCTGGAAACAGGGAGGTTCGCTTGATGAGCGATGAAAGCAAGGACGGCATCGGTTACGTGCCCGATGACGGCGATCAGGACAAGGAAGGGGAGCCGGCCGACGAGAAACACGCCGACGCCGATTCCGGTCCAAAGAAAAAGATAATCGCCAAGAAACCGCACCACAAGCTGCATGAACTTGAGGAAACCCTGCAGAAGGTCGCCGGCGAACGCGACGCGCTCAAGGACAAATATCTGCGCGGCCTGGCCGAAATAGACAATTTCCGCAAAAGGGTCAAGAAGGAAAAGGAAGAGTTTCAAAAATACGTGCTCAGCGAGTTCCTGATTGACCTGCTGCAGATCTACGACAACCTGGAAAGGGCCTTGAAGGCGACCATCAGCGAAAACGAAAAGGGAATCATCTCCGGGGTGGAGATCATTCGCAAGCAACTGCTCGATCTGATGAATAAATACCACGTGAAGGAAATCGACGCCTTGGGCAAGCCCTTCGACCCCGCTTTTCACGAGGCGCTGAGCAAGGAAGAGCGGCCGGGCATTACCCAGCCGGTGGTGGTGGAAATTTATCAGAAAGGGTTCACCTACAACGATAAACTGCTGCGCCCGGTTTTGACCAAAGTGGCCGTTCCCAGCGCCAAGGAAGACAGTCCCGAACCCGAGAAAAATCAATAATGGCCAAGAACATCGGTATCGACCTGGGGACGACCAATTCCTGCATCAGCTACCTGGAAGGTAAGGATGCCTTGATCGTCCCCAATCCGGAGGGGGCCCGGGTCATCCCTTCGGTCATCGCCATGACCCACGACAAAAAAAGAATCTTCGGCAACGTGGCCAAGCGGCAGATGATCACCAACAGCAAGAACAGCATCTGGGGCATCAAGCGTTTGATGGGCCGCAAATTCGCCGATACTGAAATCAGGGAGTTCAGCAAGCGCGTCGGCTACGATATCGTGGAGGCCAGCAACAACGATATCCGGGTAAAGCTGCTCGATGGCCTGTATTCCCCGGAAGAGGTCTCCGGCATGTTCCTGGGCTACCTGAAGAGCATCGCCGAGAACTATCTGGGCGAGGCGGTCGCCGACACGGTCATTACTGTGCCCGCTTTTTTCAGCGACTCTCAGCGGCAGGCCACCAAGGTGGCCGGCGAAATCGCCGGTTTGAAGGTCAGCCGCATCATCAACGAGCCGACCGCCGCCCTCCTCGCCTACGGCCAGAAGATCAAGAAAAACGGCTTGTATGTCGTTTACGATCTGGGCGGCGGAACGTTCGACATCTCGGTGGTCGAGATCAACGGCGATGTATACAAGGTGATTTCGAGCGTGGGCGACACCTTTCTGGGCGGGAGCGATTTCGACGCCCAGATCTGCGACTGGATTTTCCGCGAAGTGGAGAGCGAGACCGCGGTCGACCTCCGCGACAGCAAAGAGATCGTGCAGCGGGTGATCCAGATCGCCGAAAAAGCCAAGATCGAGCTGTCCTTCGACCATGAAACGATGATCTCGATCCCCTACCTGCACCATTTCAGCGAAGGCACCAACTATCATTTTCAAAAGAAGCTCACCCGTTCGCAGCTGGAATCCTTCACCATGGATTATATCGACCGCACCCTGGAGATGATAAAAAAATCGCTGGCCGACATCCACGTCAAGCCCGAGCAGATCGAGCGGACCATTCTGGTCGGCGGCCAGAGCCGCATGCCGCTCATCTTCGAGAAAATAGCCGATTTTTTCGGCAAGCCGCCCGACATCCAGATCAACCCCGAAGAGGTGGTCGCCCAGGGGGCGGCCCTGCAATCCGAGATCATCACCGGCAAGGTCAGGGACCTCCTCCTGCTCGACGTCACCTCCCTGTCGCTGGGGGTGGAGACGAAAGGCGACACCTTCACCAAGATCATCGAGCGCAATTCCACCATCCCGATCAAGAAATCGATGATGTTCACCACCATCACCGACAACCATACGGTTGTGAAAATCCACGTGCTGCAGGGCGAACGGACCACCGCCTCGGGCAACCGCTCGCTGGGATTTTTCAACCTGGTCGGCATCCCGCCGTCCTTGAAGGGCATCCCGCAAATCGAAGTCAATTTCGAGATCGATGCCAACGGCATCGTCAGGGTTTCCGCCCAGGACAAGACGACCGGGCTGACCCAGAGCATGAAGATTCAGCCCGCCAGCGGCCTGGCCCCAGAAGAGATCGAAAAAATCATCCGCGAAGCCACCGAATTCGAGGAGAAAGACAGGCGGGAGCTCAGGATCAACAAGGACAAGCTCCAACTCAAGGAGGAGTGGGAGACCATCAAATTTTATTATTCGCGCTACATCGAAAAGGTCACCCCCCATGATGGGGCCGAGATCGACGCGCTCATCGAGCGACCCGAAAAAGCTCTCGAGGGCAATGACGCGGAATTGCTCGAACAACTGCTGAAGAAAATGAAAAGCTACCGCATCATGATCAACAGCATCCTGACCGCCGAATTTTCCAAGTAAACGCCGTATGGCCAAAAAAGACTTTTATCAGATTCTCGGGGTCAGCCGCGACGCCAGCGCCGAGGAGATCAAAAAGGCCTATCGCAAGATGGCCATGCAGCATCATCCCGACCGCAATCGCGACAAGCCTGAGAGCGAAGAAAAATTCAAGGAAGCCTCCGAAGCCTATTCGGTGCTGGGGAACGGGGAAAAAAGAAAGATCTACGACCAGTACGGCGTCGATGGCCTGCGCATGGGCGGCGGCGCCGATGGCGGTTTTTTCTCCGATTCCACCTTCGCCGATTTCGGCGATATCCTGGGCGACCTGTTCGGTTTCGGCAATCCCTTCTCCGGAAGCCGGCAGCGGCGGCAGGGGCCGCGCCAGGGCCGTGACCTGGGAGTGGAGGTCGTTTTGACCCTCGAAGAGTCGTTTCTGGGGGTGGAGAAGGGGATCGCCGTCGAAAGGGAAAGAAACTGTCCCGAATGCGACGGTTCGGGGAGCGAACGGGGCCAGGGAGCGGAGATTTGCTCCAAATGCGGCGGCACGGGCAACGTCCGGCTGGCGCAGGGTTTTTTTTCCGTCTCCACCACCTGTCCGGCCTGCCGGGGCAGCGGCCGCATCATCGCCCACCCCTGCAAGAAATGCCGCGGCCAGGGCCGGGTGAATGAAAGCAAGAATATCAAGGTGACTTTGCCGGCCGGGATCGACGAAGGCAATCGCCTGCGCGTGGCCGGCGAGGGCGAAGGCGGCAGCCAGGGCGGTTCGCCCGGCGACTTGTACCTGATGGTCAGGATAAAGGAAGACAAGAATTTTCAAAGGCAGGGCAACGACCTGCTCTGCCAGCTGCAGATCACTTTTTCCCAGGCCGCCCTTGGGGACCAGGTCAGCGTCAAGACATTTGAGGAGGTGGAGAAGGTTAAAATCCCCTCCGCGGCGCAGAACGGTCAAATCATCAAAATCAAGGGCAAGGGCTTCCGCCAGGTCAATCGCTGGAGCCGCGGCGACCTGCTGATCAAGATTCATGTGCTGACCCCGAAAAACCTGACCCACCAGGAAAGCGAGCTGTTCAAGAAGCTGCGTGAAATCGAAAAGAGCCGGGAGCGCACTCTTTTTGACAAGGATACGCTCAATTGAAGAGCCAGCACCATTTTCCCCTACGGCGCGAAGGGCCATGAAAACCAGGCAAGATGATTGAACTGAAAGGGCAGATCGGGAAATACAAGATTCTGAAGAAACTGGGCAGCGGCGGTTTCGGATCCGTTTACCTGGCCGAGGATACCATCCTGAAATGCCAGCGGGCGTTGAAGATCCCCCACCGCACCACCGCCCAGCCCGACAAGCTGCTGCAGGAATCGATCTTGCAGACCCGCCTTCTCGATCATCCGCATATCGTCAAACTCCTGACCGTGGATATCGTCGACGGCATCCTGATCATGGTCATGGAGTACATTGAAGGCATCGACCTGGAAAAGATACTTGATAAAAGCAACACCCTGGGGCTGAAAACCGCCTTGAAGTATTTGAAGCAGATATTGTCGGCCCTGGCCTTCGCCCACCAAAAATCGGTCATTCACCGCGACATCCGGCCGTCCAACATCCTGATCAACTTGAACGACGACGTGAAGATCGCCGATTTCGGCACCTCGACGCTTCTCCAGGAAAAGCAATTCGCCACCACCAAGATCGGTTCGCCCCCCTACATGGCGCCCGAGCAGTTCGAGGGTAAGGCGGTGTTCGCTTCGGACATCTATTCGGCCGGCTGCCTGTTTTACGAGATGGTCACCGGTTTCCCGCCCATTGTCCTGGCCAACCCCATGGAGATTTACAAAAAGGCCAAGGCCGGCCAGCAGGCGCCGCTGATGCAGAAAACTCCCTCGGTGTCGCCCGAATTGAGCTGGGTGATCATGAACACCATGGCCGCCGATCTAAAGACACGTTATGCCCATGCCGGCGACGTGCTCAACGATCTGGAAAAGCTGGACAACAAGAACCGTGACTACAGCAGCGAAATCAAGGATATTCAGCAGCGCATCCATGCCCGTGAGAACCGCACCGACCATGTGTGCTGGAATTGCCGCAAAGCCGTTGGCCGGCGCATGCAAAAGTGCCCCTATTGTGGCGAAGAGCAGTAGCGGCGTCTCTCCTGCCTTTGCCGGCGGTCTGATTTGCCCCTTTGGCCTATATGCTCGTCCGCACTTGAAGTTTGGCGTGCTTTTGACTATTATTCAGGCGGGGGAAAGGGCATTCCGCGTCCCGCCAATGAGGAGGGCTAGCAAATGAAGCGACTCATTCTGAGTGGTATTGTGATTTTTGTCTTCTTTGCCGGTTTGTGCCAAGGCCGGGAAGAGTCCTCGGCGCTGCGCTCGCTCGCCGTTTTCAAGAACGGCCTCGGCTTTGTCATCCGCACGGCCAAGCTGGACCTCGACGACGGCTGGGGCGAGGTCGGTTTCGTTCCCAACTCCACGCTGGGCTGCCTCTGGCTCTTCCCGCAAACGCCGCAAGCCTACGTGGAGAGCGCGCGCGTCGGCTGGCGAAAACAGCAGCAGGAACGAGAATGCCTGGTCCTGGCCGATCTGCTTCAGGTCAACGCCGGCGCCAAGGTCCGGCTGCACCTGCTCGTGGGCCAGCCCGACCTCGCGCTTGAAGGCGAACTCCTGGCCATGCCGGCGCCGGCCAGGGGAGCAGAAGGAGTTCTGCCGCTGGTTCAACTGAAAACTCATGGCGGCAGCGTCATAACCCTTCCCCTGGAACAGGTCCGCTTCATCGAATGGCCGGAGGACTACAAACACCGGATCGCCGAGGAAAAAGCAAACAAGGTTCTGCAGGTCAAGATCCGCAACGGCGGCGGCGGCGAATCACTGCACATGGCCTACCTGACGCGCGGCGTCTCTTGGCTGCCCTGCTACTGGCTTGACGTCAGGGACGCCGAAAAAGCGCGCATCATGCTCAAGGCCACGCTGCTCAATGACCTGGAGGACTTCCAAGACCTGGACGTGGATTTCGTGGTCGGTTATCCGAATTTCGTCTTTTCCCGGATCGGCTCACCCATGAACCTGGAGGAAGATGTCGAGAGCTTTCTTTCCCGATTGTCCGGGCGGGCAATGGATTCCGGTGCCTTGGCCAATATCTCCACCCAGGCGCTGAGCCGCAATGCCTGGCAGGTGGACGGTTCCGACCAGACCAGTATGGAAACAGGTCCGGACATCGGCTCGGCCGGCCAGAGCGAGGAAGACCTCTTTTTCTTCAGCCAGAAGCAGGTTAGCTTGCGCAAGGGCGAGCGCGGCGAATACACCATTTTCTCCACCCAGGGTCCTTACGAGCATGTCTATGAATGTTCCCTGAACGACATTTCGGGAATCGATGAGTGGGGCAACCGCCGCCAACAGGGCGAGCGCGAGCGCGGCAGCAAGCTGCCGGTTTGGCACTGCCTGAAGCTGACCAATACGTCGCAGTATCCCTGGACGACCGGGCCGGCCCTGGTCATGAAAGGCGACGCGCCCCTGGCCCAGAATCAGCTCAACTACCTTGCTCGCGGCGCCGCCGGCCTGTTGCGGCTGACCTATGCCCCCGACATCGCCGTGCAGCAGGGCGAGGATGAAACGAGCCGCCGCGATGATGTGGTCATCAACCGCAGCCGCTACACCGAGGTCCAGGTGCAAGGCACGGTGTCGCTGCGCAACCACAAGGATGAGCCGGTGAAAATGGAGGTGAGCAAGATCCTGTCGGGCGCCGTGCTGTCCGCTTCCGACGCGGCCAAAATCAGCCGCCTCACCGACGAGATTCGCGGCGTCAATCCGCAGAGTTTGATCCGCTGGGATTTCACCCTGGCCCCCGGCGCGGCCAGGAAGCTGACCTACACGTATAAAATTTACGTTGACTAGAGATATGAACCTTTGGCGGCTGGCGCTATAAAATCCGGCTGTTTCAGTGCTGGCTGGGGCTTGATTAATGCTCCGCTGGCGGCGATAATACAAACCAGGAGCGACCATGGAACGAGAAGAGTTGTTCAGGAAGATCAGCGTCGAGAATGAAAAAAAAATGGTGCTGGTGGTGCTGGACGGCCTGGGCGGGCTGCCGGTCAAGGGCAAAACCGAGCTGGAAACGGCGCGCACGCCGAACCTCGACCTGCTGGCCGAGGAAAGCGAACTGGGCTTAAGCCATCCCATCGCGCCGGGCATCACCCCGGGCAGCGGCCCGGCCCATCTTTCACTTTTCGGCTACGATCCCCTCAAATATGAGATTGGCCGGGGGATTCTCGAAGCCCTGGGCGTGGGCATCAGCGTCGGCAAAAGGGACGTGGCCGTGCGTGGCAATTTCGCTACCCTGGAAAACGGCCTGATCAACGACCGCCGGGCCGGGCGCATCGCCACCGATAAAAACCGTGAATTAGTCGCTTATCTGAACGATAAAATTACTAAAATAGAAGACGTCGAAATCAAGCTGACTTCGGGAGAAGAACATCGTTTTGTCCTGCTATTGACCGGCGACGGCTTGAGCGACCAGCTGACCGACGCCGATCCCGAAGCCGTGGGCCGGCCGATCATGTATGCCAGGGCAAAAGATGAAGGCGCCGTTAAAACGGTCCGCATCATCAACCGCTTCATCGATCGCCTGACCGAGGAGCTGAAGTCTTTTCACCCGGCCAACACCTGCCTGCTGCGCGGCTACGCCCAGTACCCGGCCATCCCGGCCATGAAGGAATTGTTCAAGCTGAAAACGGCCGCCATCGCCGTTTACCCCATGTACAAGGGGCTGGCCCAGTTGGTCGGCATGGATATCCTGCTGACCGGACGCAGCATCGAGGACCAGATCAAGACGCTGAAGGAACATTACGCCGCTTACGATTTCTTTTTCCTCCACATCAAGAAAACCGATTCCTACGGCGAGGACGGGAATTTCGCCGGTAAAGTTTCGGTCATCGAAGAATTCGATCGCTTTATGCCAGCGCTGCTCGAATTGCTGCCCGACGTGCTGGTCATTACCGGCGACCATTCCACCCCGGCGCTGCTCAAGGCCCATTCCTGGCATCCCAACCCGGTGCTAATCAAGGCCGCCTTTCAAAGGCAGATGCCGGCGGCAGCCCTTTTCTTGGACGCGATCGCCGTTCACGAACCGGGGACCCGCTCCCGGGGCAAAGGACAGGCAATCGAGGTGCGCGGGAAATTCAGCGAAAAAACCTGCGCCAACGGCATCCTGGGGAATTTTAACGCCATGGACGTCCTGCCGCTGATGATGGCCAACGCGCTGAAGTTCAAAAAATACGGTGCCTGACCCATGCCCTACCTGGCGCTCGCGGTCGGCGGGATGGAAACCAACGCCTATATTTTTTATTCCGCCCTCAGCCGCCGCTGCTTCATCATCGATCCCGGCGCCGAGGCCGGGAAGATCATCGGCCGCATCGAGAGCGAAAAGCTGCTGCCGCTGGCCGTTGTCCTGACCCACGGCCATGCCGATCATGCCGGCGCCGCCGCCGAAGTGATCCGCCATTTTCATATCCCGCTGTGGCTTCACCAGGCCGACGAACAGGTCGTACGCTCGCTGGTCAACCGCGAATTCGCCGCCCTGTTCGGCGTCGCGCTGCCGCCGCCGGCCGAACGCCTGCTGGTTGACGGGGAGATAATCGGTGCCGACGACCTGGCCATGACCGTGATCCACAGTCCGGGTCATACTCCGGGATCGATCCTGTTGCGCAGCGGCAACCTGCTTTTCACCGGTGACACCCTGTTTCAGGGCGATGTCGGCCGCACCGACCTGCCCGGCGGCGATGCGAAACAGCTCGAGAAATCCCTGGACAAGATCAAAAAGTTCCCCCCGGCGTCGATTGTGCTGCCCGGTCATGGCGGGGCCAGCACCCTGGAACAAGAGCTGGCCACCAACCCCTATCTCTGATTATGGCCGAACCCACCGAGCCGCGATCGCCCCTGGATCGGTTTTTGCTCTACCTGGAATACGAAAGGGGGCTCGCCGCCAACACGGTCATATCCTATCGCCAGGAGCTGGAAAAATTCTTCGCCTTCCTGGAGAAAAAAAACCTGTCCTATCTGCGCCTGAGTGAAAACGACGTCCTTGATTTCATCGGCCAGGAGGGGCGCCGGGGCGGAGCTGTCGCCTCCCAGGCCCACCTGATCTCAGTGCTGAAAAGTTTCTACCGTTCCCTGGTCAAGGACGGCTGTCTCGATTTCAATCCGCTGGCCAGCCTGGCGCTGCCTAAAAAATGGCTCAGGCTGCCGAAGTACCTCGCCATCGAGGAAATCTTCGTGCTGTTGGATGCCCCGGACGGTGCGACCGTTATCGGCAAGAGGGACAAGGCCATCCTTGAATTGATGTATGCTTCCGGCCTGCGCATTTCCGAGGTCGTGCAATTGAAGCTGATTGACGTTTATCTGGATGAAGGCTTTTTGCGGGTGGCCGGCAAGGGGGGCAAGGAAAGGATCGTCCCCTTCGGCGCCAAAGCGCGGGAGTGTCTCGTCGATTACCTGGACAACGCCCGTCCGCAACTGCTGAAGGGGATGAAGCCGGGACAGGTCTTTTTGAATTACGCCGGGAGGATGTTCACTCGCCAGGGGCTGTGGAAAATAATCCGTGCCTACGGGCAAAAAGCCGGCTTGGCCGGCCGCCTGACCCCCCATGTCCTGCGTCATTCCTTTGCCACCCATCTGGTGGAAAAAGGGGCCGACCTGCGTTCGGTGCAGATGCTGCTCGGCCATTCATCCATTGCCACCACTGAAATATATACTCATCTGGCCAAGGGTCAAGTAAAAAAAGTGTACGACCAGTTCCACCCGCGCAGCAAAAAGAAGTGATTTGCAATTGAATTGAAATAATCAAGGGGAACTATTGCAATTTCAATATATTTCCTTTAGCATTTCATTATGGGGAAATAGATTTTCCTATTATGTTTCCTGTATTTTCAACGTATTACGGGAGGTGTCCAATGAAGATCCGGGCGATGTTGCTAGCTGTATTATTATGTGTGTCGGCAATCGTATTGGCGCAGGGCTCGACGTCGGGTATCGACGGAACGTGGGACATCGTGATGAACGGTTTCGGTGGCAAGATTACCTTCAATAGCGGGGGGGGCGTCCTCAACATGAGCGGATACCCCCAGGAAAAGATCAGCGATCTCAGTTTTAACGGGTCAACGATCCGATTCACCCGGGTGTCGTCATTCGGCCCATCAGGCGATCAGGTGTTCACGGGGACCGTCTCCGGCAACACGATGCAGGGAACGCTCACCCAAACTAGCATCCCCGGCGGCATCTATCAATGGACCGCCACGCGCCCAGGCGGGACTCAGGATCCGATTCATCACCCGGGTCCAGTTCCTCCCCCCCGCGATTTCGTAACGCCGCCTCCCGTGTGCAATTGGGAAAGTTTCACTCCTGACATCCGGTCATTTCCCGGACAACCCGGTCGGGTATTTCCGTTAAGGCAAGGCGACTTCCCGGCGGGCAATTACATGATCTTCGTAGCGCCGACCGGAAAAAACGGTCTCGATGCGCCAAATATAGCGAAAGCTTTTGGTCCGTACACCCTGCGGAGCGAGAAACGCTACAAGTCGCGGATTTATATGAGCGGAAAGGCCCTTGGATGGGAGGAAGAATCGGCCGACCTCCTGCGGTATGGTCACCCCCTCCCCGGCTTTGCGAGAATCTACTTCAGGAACGACGTGGACGGAGATGAGTGGTATGCAATCTGTGTGCTTCCGGCGGGCGGAGACCCGGTTCCCCCCGGGTTCGTCCCGCCGCCTACTGTTTGCCAATGGACACCTTTCCCGCCTGATATCCGGTCACATGGCGACCAATCCGGTCGGGTATCTCCCGTAGAGCCCAGCAACATGCGGGCCGGTAGCTATATGATTTTCGTGGCGCCGGTCGGAAAAAACGGTCTCGGTGCGCCAAATATAGCGAGAGCTTTTGGTCCCTACACCCTGCTGAGTGAGAAACGCTACAAGGCGTTGATTCATACAAGCGGAAAGGCCCTTGGATGGGAGGAAGAGTCGGCCGACCTTCTGAGTTATCCTCACCCCCTCCCTGGCTTTACTAGAATCTACGCCAGGAACAACGTGGACGGAGACGAGTGGTACGCAATTTGCGCGCAGTGGATGGGCCCGACGGGCGGAAGTGGAGGTGGCACGGGGATCGACATCATCGCGGGAATCTGGAAGAACACCGACCATATCCACCGGGGTTGTCGGGATGTCCAATCGTTCTGCAAGGCATACAAGCTTGACGTGCAGTTCTCGAAGACTGCCGATGGTGCCCTCGAAGGTCAACTGGTTGGTCAATCGTTCATCATGGTCGGCGAACTTCAAGGCCAGACCTGGGACTTCACATGCACGATGAATGGCAGTTATCACGGGAAGGGGTCGTTCGTTTTCTCGCAGGATTTCAGGTCTTTCAGCGGGGAACTCACTGACGTTAATGGTCATCACGTCGTTTGGACCGGAAGCAAATAGGATCCCCTCCGGCCATTAAATTTGAATTAAGCGTTCTTTTAAAAGATTTCCCGGATCCGGTAAGGAAAAGTCTTAATGACTGCGCCGGAATTAAGATCGTTCATTAGCATAGTGATGCTATAATTTTCCTATGAGGGGTCATCAAGAGTAATAAATAATCAGGGGGAACATCTGTATGATGCGCGCCGTTAAAATTATTTTAATAACCCTTTTACCGCTTACCTGTCCCATGTGACGACAGACTCGCCACTCGTCTTGAACTCTCCTCTCGATGATACGCCCGAAGTCTTCATGAACACTTATTACGGCGCCGTGGGTGCGTCACCCCCCTCTCCGCAGAACCCGCAAGGCATCTACCAGGGGATCGACTTTGTGGCGCCTACCGGCACTCCCGTCAAGGCAACGGCCTCCGGGGCCATATCCAGAATCATGAACGAGATCAAGACGGAGTACGACGGCACGGTAAACACCTATGCCAACGTCATTCTGGACGTTGGTAATCATAACTCTATCATATACATTTTCGAACCGCTCCAAAGCCTGTCCGTCGTCGAAGGCCAAACAGTCGACACCGGGGATACCCTCGGTACCCTGGCCGACAACCGCGGCCAAAACCTTCGGCACACGCTGGGAACCGGCACGCTCGATTTAGGGCTGATGTCGCTTGTCGACGGCAGTAATATCCGAATCTGCTTTGTTCCTTACGCAGCACCTTCCTTCAAGACTCTCATGGAAACATGGTTCTCACGCGCATATACGGCTACAGCCGAACATCCTGGGCCGTGTACGTGCCATTACTTTTATCCTTAAAATACAAACGAGGAGAAAATTGATTTTCCTATCAGTCCTTTAAGGTGAAGCGGGTTGCTTCTTGATTCCAACTTTAGTTTGAACAGTAAGTGGTTATGGCGTGAATACGGGGGAAGATTTCCTGGCGGCATTTGATTTTTTTTAATTGCCGTTATATGTTATCCTCAATTAAAGGAAAGGAGAGAAGATGAATAATCACCTGTGGAAATCAAAAATCTTGGTTGCGGTTGTGATCGGCCTGTTCAGTTTGATGGTATTTACCGAGACCGTACCGTCAACGAAGAGTTTGTATTCCCGCCTGATAGCGCAGGGCAAGGAGTTTTATGAAAACGGAGAGTTTGAAAAGGCGGTCGCCAAATATCAATCCGCCCAGGCGGTGGCCGCAAGCAACGAGGAAATGGCCGAGGCCTCTTTTTTATTGGCTGTGACTGATTATGCCCTGGTGGATATGGAAAACTGTCTGGACAGCCTGGAGAAATATTTTTCGGTTTCGATTCCCAGCGCCGATCCGTTTCTGGGCAAGGATTTTCCACCCAAATTCAAAGAAGTGTTCAAGGCGCAAAAAAGGGAATACCTGCAGAAAATTGCGGGGACAGCGACTCCTTCCGTGCGGGCAAAAAAGAAGGAAACCCAAACTCAACCCACGGTCAGAGAACAAGAAACCATTGCCCCGCAAGTGGAGAAGAAAAAGAAGTTTCCCCTGCTGCTGCTCATTGCCACGATGTTGGTGGCTGGGGCCGCGATCTATTACTTTGCGGTTGTCAATAATAAAGAATATACCCTGACCACCAGCGTGGGCACAGGGGTGAATGGCGCGCCGGCAAGCGGAGCGGTGAAATATAAAAAGGGGTCTACGGTTAGCTACAACTATTCCCTAGCGAGCGGGTACACCACCCTGGTGGTAACGTTGGACGGGGCTCAAGTTGATGCCAGCGGCACGGTGACAATGGACAGGGACCACTCCTTGTCCGCCACGGCGGCGGCGGTTGAGAATTATGTGTTGACGGTTGCCAAAAATGCGGGGGTGAATGGGACGCCGGAAACGGGAGCCTATACGTACTCCCAGGGAACGACGGTCAATTACAGCTACACCGCGGCCACCGGCTATGCCGACCTAGCGGTCAAATTGGACAATGCCGCGGTCGCGGCCAGCGGCACGTTCATCATGAATGCCAACCATTCCTTAACCGCTACGGCGGTGTTGTCCCCGGGGGAGCATTACACGTTGACGGTCACCACATCTGCGGGCGTGGAAGGAACCCCGGCTGCGGGAGTCTATATATACACCACGATCACGCTGGTCAATTACAGCTACGCCGCGGCCAGTGGCTATGCCAACCTGGTAGTTAAATTAAACAATATCCCGGTCGCCGCCAGCGGCCTCCTGATCATGAAGGAGAATCTCAATCTTTCCATCACCGCAACTCATTTATAATTCTGGGAAGAACATTCTCTTCCGCTTGTCTTGTAGAACGAACAGGGGAGGGTGGCTCCCCCGCTCGTTGGCAAGGAATCAGAATTTAAAATACAAGGTAAGATACGTGTAGAAATCCGCCTGAGGTTTGTCGCCACTTTCCGGCGCATCGTAAAAAACATACTTGACATTGGGGATGATCTTGACATTCTCGTTCAATGACCAGCCGAGTCCGGCCAGGACCACGTTGGTCTTGGCGTTGTTGGCCATGGGAATATAATCGATCTTGCTGCCATTGGGATTGGGATCGAGCAAACGGTCGTAGCGGGCAATGAACTCCATCTTCGGGCTCAGTATAAATACGCCGAAAATTGACATGAACTTCATGTCGCTGCTGGCATCCGCTTGCTTGGCGTTGCGGATCCCGTAGTTGAGGCCGCCTCTTCCCCATTTGCCTTTCACGCCGGCGAACGCCTGCAGGATGCTGACCGAGCTGTCGCTGCCCAGGTTGGTGTAATCGGCGTACAGTTCGAAAAACAGCGCCGGGATGGGCTGGAAATTAAGCCGGCCGTAGATCGCCTTGCCATGGTCGGTTTCCGACTTGAGGCCGGCGCCGTTGCCGACGATAATGGTATAGGTCAGCTTGCCCTTGGCGTCGAGAGGGCCTTTCAGCCCCATGCCGAATTCGCGCGAATTGCCGAATTTGAAAAGGTCGACCGGTGTTTTTTCCATCGGCCGGTAACCCCAGTAGTCGTCCAGGTTGTCGTACAGGGGGGTGCTGATAAGACCCAGCATCAATGTTTGTTTGCCGATCTTCGTGGCTAGGTAGGCATCCTTGACAAAGGGAATGAGCGTGGTCGAGGTTTTGAAATCCCCAGGGCTGTTCATTTCCAGGCGGAAGCGCATGGAAATCTTGTCGGTCAGGGTGCCGTCGTAGGTGAAGTAGATGCGGCGGAACCAGAAACCGTTGTTGTCCTTGACGGCCGCGTCATGGTTTTTGAGAACATAATAGTAGTCTCCGAACATCAATCCTGACAGCTTGCCCTCGCTATGAAGCGTCAGCGCCGGAAACAACAACAGCCATATGGCCATCACGATAAAAAATGTTTTTTTCATTTTCATGTCACTCTCCTCGATTGGCGTGTTCTTTTATTTGCCGATTTTGTCCAGTCCGGCCGCGAGCTTGGCGTCGGCCAGGGCGATGTAACCGGCTTCGCCGACATACTTCTGGCCGGCGCTCAGGACCCATTTCATGAAAGCGGCCAGCAGCTGCTTTTGCGGCCGACCGTGGCAGACGAAATACAGGTCTCGCGCCGGCGGGCTGGGATATTTGCCGTCGGCGATCGCCTTGACCACGGCGTCGCGGCTGGCGTAGAAATTCTCGTCAACGTCGATGCGGCCGTTCTCGTTCAGGTCGATAGGCACGATTGCCGTCCCGGCCATGGGCTTGAGCGTGGCTGCGTCGAAAGCGTAGTTGACGTTGTTGAAGCCGATGCCCAGCGCGTCCTTGCGCACGGCTTCGTTCAGCCCGGGATCGCCGAAAACGCCGATGCCCATGAGATCCTCCTGCTTTTTCCCCAGGTAAAGGGCCCATGTTTCGGCGGCGCCGCATGAGTCGGAGCGGGTGTAGACATGAAGCTGGACGTTGCCGTTGCCTCCCAGGAACTCATTCCAGGTAGGGGGGTTCTCGTTCAGCCAGATGCGCATGAAATCGGTTTTCTTCATCCCTTTTTTCATCAGCTCGGCGAACAGGGGGTTGCCCTGATTGACGACCGGCAGCACCGCATCCTTGGTCACGGGAATGAACCAGGCGCCCTTCTCGATTTCGGCGGGGTGGATCTCCCGCGACACCATGCCGATATCGACCATGTCGGCCAGGGCGTCGGCAATGCCCTTGCCGGCTCCGCCCGCCGAAATATCAAAGCGGACCTGGGGGTGAAGTTTGCAGAATTCTTCGGACCATTTCATGACCATGGGATAAAGGGCGAAAGCACCCGAAATGGTGATTGTGCCCTGCAGGTTTTGCTCGGCTCCCTGCCGGGCCTCGAGATTTTGCATGGTAAAATGACCCAGCATGATCAATGCAACTAGAAGCGTAAGCATCTTTTTCATGTAATGTTCCTCCTTTTTGGACTACAATAATAGTACAATTATATTACATTATTTTTGAATGTCAATACTTTTTGAAAATAAAATAACTCTTTTTTTCAGCCAAACCAAGCGATTTGAATTTTGGCCTTTTTTGGTCTACAATGACGACGAGGTGTTTCTTGGAGCAAACCCTGGCCATTATCAAGCCCGATGCCGTCCAGCGCCATCTGGTCGGAGCGATCATCTCCGAAATAGAAAGGAATAATTTCCGTATCGCCGTCATCAGGACCCTGCGACTGTCTCCCGAGCAAGCGGCGCGTTTTTACGCGGCTCACCAGGGCAAGCCTTTTTTTGACAGCCTGGTCGCATATACAGCCTCGGGGCAGATCTACGCTTTGATACTGGAAAAGGAGCACGCCGTCGAAGCCTGGCGGCAATTAATGGGGCCGACCCGCCCCGAATTGGCCGCGGCGGACACAATCCGGCGGCGCTTTGCCATCGATGTGCAGAAGAACTCGGTTCACGGCGCCGATTCGCCGGCCACGGCTTCGAGGGAGATTCAATTTTTCTTTGGAGAAGGGGAATGAAAAATTTTCAAATTCGCAGCAAGATCGTCAATGGCGTGGCTGTCCTGTACCTGAAGGGTCACCTCGATGCCCATCAGGTGGCCCGTTTTGAAAAAGAGATCGTGCGCTTGATCCGCGATAACAATTTCAAAATCGTGATTAACGGCCAGGAGTTGAACTACATCACTTCGGCCGGCATGGGCATCATCATGGGCTATATCGACGAGGTGCGCGAAAAAGGCGGGGACATCAAGCTGTGCTCCCTGGCCGAGCGCGTATACGAGACCTTCGACCTGGTCGGTTTTACCGAGATATATGATTTTGTCGCCGATGAACAGGTGGCCATTGACAAATTCAGCCATGTTTCCCCCCAAGCCTGATTTTTCGATCACCATCCTTTCCCAGACCCAGCTGCTGAAGATGGTGGTCGAGCTGACGCGACACATCACCACCCTGTTCAATTTTTCCGTGGCCGATGCCCAGAAGATCTCCTTGGCCATCGACGAAGCGGTAACGAATGTGATCAAGCATTCTTACGGCAACGACAGCGGCCAGCCGATCACCATCGAATATTTCCTGGCCCCGGGCGGCATTCGCATCCGCATCTTTTACCGCGGCCTGCCCCCGGAGATCGCCGACGAGGAGATCAACCTCGGCAAAATGATCAAGAAAAAAAAGAAAGGCGGACTGGGCGTCAAGCTGATGAAAACCATCATGGATTCGGTTGTTTATAAAACGGTCGACGGAAAAAATTGCTGCGAAATGGTCAAATGGCAGAAAACGATCTGAAGCAGTTGCAGAAAGAGCTCAAATTCAAGAAGCTGCAGCTGAATTCCATCTACGAGCTTTCCTCGGCGATCCACTCCTCCTTCGATATCGATCATGTCATCCGCATATTTTTTTCAACGCTCATGGCGCCGCTGGGCGTTTCGCGCGCTTTTTTTTTCGACCCCACCCAGGCGATTTTTCGCAAGCGCGGTTTCGTTTTAAGCGAAGAAGAATCGCTGTTCATTAAAAAAAATGCCAGGAAAGTACTGGCCGGATCGGCCAGCCTGGAGGTCGAAAACCTGCCGCCGGCCATGGAAAAATTGAAAAACCTGCTGTTGGCCAAGGGCATTTGTTACCTGCTCAACATCTCGGAAACCAAGAAGAAAGTCATCGTCCTCGGCCTGGGCCGCAAGTTTAACACGCGCTGCCTGGAGCAGGAGGACTGCGAGTTCGCCTATATCCTCTCCCGCTTCATGCTCATCGAGCTCGACAATATCGATTACCTGGCCCAGATCTTCGAGAAAAAAAAAATGGAACACGAGATGAAGATCGCCCGCGACATCCAGCTCTCGCTGCTGCCGCAGGGCCTGCCGCAGCTGAAGAATTACGATATTTCGGTCATCTACGAAAGCATCCGCGAGGTCGGCGGCGATTATTACGATTTTTTGAAAAAGAAGAAGAACATCCAGCCGCTCGTTCTGGCCGACGTCGAAGGCAAGGGGTTATCCGCCGCCTTGCTGGCCGCCACCTGCCAGGCCATTTTTCATTCGCTGAACGAACTGTACCTGTTCAAGCCGGCCAAGGTCATCGGCAAGGCCAATGCCATGATCCACGAGATTACCAGCGGCAGCCGCTTCATCACCCTGTTCTGGATGCAGCTCGACGATGAAAACCCGGCCCTGACCTACGTCAATGCCGGGCACAACCAGCCCTACCTGATCTCGGGCCCAAAGATCACCCAGCTGAGCGAGGGCGGCACCCTGATCGGCTTCAGCGCCACCAGCGCCTACGAACAGAGCACCGTTCCCCTGCATTCGGGCGACATCGTTTGCGCCTTTACCGACGGCGTCTTCGAAGTGCAGAACCCCGCCGGCGAGGAGTTCGGCGAGAAAGCCATGGTCGAATACATTCAGCAGAACGCGCGGCTGACGGCCGCGGAATTGAGCGGCGGCTTATACAAGAAAATAAAGAGTTTCGCCAATAACATCGATTTCCGCGACGATTTTACCATCCTGATCGTCAAGGTGCGTTGAGGGGGATCGATGAACACGGTGGTGCTGGGATTGCAGTGGGGCGACGAGGGCAAGGGCAAAGCCATCGATTATTTGGCCGGATCGTTCTCGGTGGTGGTGCGCTTCCAGGGCGGGCACAACGCCGGCCATACCGTGTATTACCAGGGCAAAAAGGTCGTCTTGCACGTGCTGCCGTCGGGAATTTTTTACCCCGATTGTTTGGCGGTGATCGCCAACGGGGTGGTCGTGCAGCCGCTGCAGCTGGTCGAGGAGATCCAGAACGCCCGGGCCCTGGGACTTTCGCTGGAAAACCTGGCCCTGAGCGAAAACGCGCCGCTGATCCTCCCTTTTCACCAGGAGCTGGATGTCGTTTTTGAAGATTCCCGCTATCAGCGCATCGGCACCACCCGGCGCGGCATCGGTCCGGCTTACGAGGACGTGATCGGCCGCCGCGCTCTGTTTGTCGACGATCTGTTGCGCGAGGATGTGTTCCGCGCCAAGATCGCCCCCTTGGCCGAGTACTATCAGCGCCTGTTTGCGGCTCACGGCCACCCGGCCGCGAACCTGGAAGAAGCCATCGACCGCTACCTGCAAGCCGGGATTTTTCTCAAATCCTTTGTCCGCAATACCACCCGCCTGCTGCAGCAGGCCCTGGCCGCCAAAAAAGACATACTGTTCGAAGGGGCGCAAGGGGCGCTGCTCGATATCAACCTGGGGACGTATCCATTCGTCACCTCTTCCAATACGACCATTGCCGGCGTGTTTTCCGGGACCGGCTTGCCGGCCAAGGCGGTGGAGCGGGTGATCGGCATATCCAAGGCTTACGCTACTCGGGTGGGCGAGGGCCCTTTCCCAAGCGAGCTGACCGGCGCCGGCGGCCAGCAGCTGCGCGAGCGCGGCAACGAGTACGGGGCGACCACCGGCCGGCCGCGGCGGGTGGGCTGGCTCGACCTGGTGGCGCTGAAGTACGCCGTGCAGGTCAACGGCGTCGATTCCCTGTTTCTGACCAAGCTGGACGTCCTGGATGAGATGGCCGAAATCCAGGTGGTCACCGCCTATGAAGGCGTTGACGGGTTTCCCGCCCACGCCGACGCGCTGAGCCGGGTCCGGCCGGTTTATAGCGCCCTGCCGGGATGGGAGAAAAAACTCGGCGCCATCGAGCGTTTCCGCGACCTGCCCGAGCAGGTCCGCGCCTACCTGCGCTTCATCGAGGATTTTACCGGGGTCGGCGTGAGCCATGTGTCGCTGGGCGGCGAACGCCGCCAGACCATCGAAATCGGTGCCTGATCGAAAGCCTGCGCTTCAGCCCTTGAAACGGTCCAGGGCGATGAGCAGCAGGCGGGCAGCGCGTTCCAGCTTGGGCGCCTCGATGACGTACGCCAGCCGCACCTCATTCTTGCCCCGGCCCTGGGTGCTGTAGAAGCCCTCGCCTGGGGCGATCATCACCGTTTCGTTGTTTTCAGTGAATTCGTTTAGCAGCCAGCGGGCGAACGTCTCGCCGTCGCTGATCGGCAGCTTGGCCATGATATAAAAAGCGCCTTCGGGCTTTTGCAGGATAATGCCCTGGTGCGAGGTCAGGATGTCGAACAGGATGTCGCGGCGCTTCTGGTATTCGGCCATCACCTCTTTGAAATAATCGTGCGGCAGCTCGTAGGCGCCGATGGCGCCGATCTGCTCGAGGGTCGGCGGGCACAGGCGCGCCTGGGCGAACTTGCTGATGCCCTTCATCACCTCTTCGTTGCGCGAGATCACCGCCCCGATGCGGGCGCCGCAGGCCGAGTAGCGCTTGGAGATCGAATCGACCACGATGGCGCGGTCTTCCATGCCCTCGAGCTGCAGGATGCTGAAATGGGTCTTGCCGTCGTAGACGAACTCCTTGTAGACTTCGTCGGCGATGAGGTACAGGTCGTGCTTTTTGGCGAAGGCGGCCAGGGCCTTGAGCTCGTCCACGCGGTATACCGTGCCGGTGGGGTTGTTGGGCGAGCAGAGCAGGACGGCGCGGGTGCGCGGAGTGACCTTGCTTTCGAACTCCTTGATGTCGGGCAAATGGAAGCCGTCCTCGGCCCGGGTGGTCACCGGCACGATCTTGACGTTGCACAGCGAGGCGTAGCCGTTGTAGTTGGTGTAGAAGGGTTCGGGGATGATGATCTCGTCGCCCGGGTCAGCTACGGCGTTGAAGGCGAAGGAGATGGCCTCGCTGCCTCCGGTGGCGATGACGATATTCTTGTTTTCCAGCTTGATCTTGAAAAAAGCGAAATACTTGGCCATCGCCTCCTTGAGGGCCTCAAGGCCGTCGGAGGGGCCGTAGGAAAGGACCTTTTCCCCGTAGGCGATGATCTTCTGCATGAACACGGCCGGGGTGTGGATGTCGGGCTGGCCGATGTTGAGGTGGTAGACGGTCGTGCCGCGCTTCTTGGCGGCATTGGCCAGGGCGGTCAATTTGCGGATCGGGGATTCCTGGATGCTTTGGGCTCTTGCGGATATTTTCACGGCGCCTCCTGATCTGTTAGGAAGTAAATTATAATATTATTCAAGGTCGGGGTCAACTAGATGATCCGCTTTGGTCATTGATGAAATTATGATTGAATTCAGAAAAATGTAGTTTTTACGAGAAAATCTGAATGTTCAAAACTCATCCCCCACCCCCTTCTCTTGGCAAGAGAAGGGGAGTAGGAGGTCTTCTTCACCCCCCTCTCATAAAAAAAGAGAGGGGGAATGGGGGTGAGTCAGTGGATGAGATTCGAAAACATAAGATTAATCCAAATTTCAGGGAATCATTGATTTGTCTTACCCCCGTGCGCTTGCCAAAAGCACTATCCGATGTTATGTTTACGTTGAGAAACATTATATGAAATCCTGGATCCTGGAGCTGGGCTTTAGCGAGTTGCAGGAAGAATTGCGCGCTGCCGGTTTTCGCGATTACACGGCGCGACAGGTTTTCCAATGGCTGTATCAAAAAAATAACAAGGACCCCTCCAGCTGGAGCAACATCCACAAGCAGGATCGCGAAAAACTATCCGGACTTTACGATTGCGGCTGCCGGCCGGTCCTCTCGGTCCGCAGCGACGAACAAGGGACGCGCAAGTACTTGGTTGGACTTGAGGATGGCCAGAAGGTCGAAACCGTCCTTATTCGCGAGAAGGATCATTACACCTTCTGTTTATCGACACAGGTGGGCTGCCCGTTGGCCTGCCGTTTCTGCGCCACCGGCGCCATGGGTTTCCGACGTAACCTGAGTGTTGGCGAGATCGTCTCCCAGATGCTGACCTTGAAAAAGGAGCTGGGGGAGTACTCCGGCAAGCTGAACCTGGTCTTCATGGGCATGGGCGAGCCGCTGCTCAATTATGAGAACCTCAACCAGGCCTTACAGCGGATCGTCGCACTCGACGCCTTCAATATTTCGCCCCGCCATGTCACCGTGTCGACGGTCGGCATCCTGGAAAACCTAAAAAAACTGGAGCGCGATTTCCCGCAAGTCAAGTTAGCCTTTTCGCTGAATGCGCCGGACGACAAGTTGCGCGGCCGGCTGATGCCCGTCTCACGGCGCGAAAGCCTGGAGAGCCTGCTGAATTATTTCCGCGGCAGGAAAAGCCGCCAACGCCTTACCTGCGAATATGTGCTGCTGCATGGGGTCAACGACGCCCCGGCCCAGGCCAGGGCGCTGGTGCGCCTGCTGCACGGCATCCCGGCCAAGATCAACCTCATACCCTACAACGAAAACCCTTCTTTGCCCTTCCAGCGCCCCGACGAGGAGTCGGTGGAAAAATTCCGTGCTGAGCTCGTGAAGCGCGGCTTGACGGTGATCACCCGCTGGTCGAAGGGTCAGAGCATCGCCTCGGCCTGCGGCCAGTTGGCCATCCAGCCGGAATGAATTGATTTTTATCTCTGGAGGGGATATAATAAAAGCTCGGGAATCATATGCAATCCAAACTGGAAAAACTGAAAGGAACTTGTGTCGGCATCGCCGGCTGCGGCGGGCTGGGCTCCAACTGCGCCATGGCCCTGGCCCGGGCCGGAATCGGTTCCCTGGTCATCGCCGACTTCGACGTGGTCAGCCGCGAGAACCTCGACCGCCAATACTATTTCCTCGACCAGGTCGGCCAGAAGAAGGTGCTGGCCCTGCAGGAGAACCTCAGAAAGGTCAATCCCGACATAAAGGTCGAGGCGCACGACGTGCGCCTGGGGCCCGACGAAGTGGTGCGCATTTTCCAGAATTGCATGCTGATCATCGAGGCCTTTGATCGGGCCGACATGAAGCTGATGATCATCGAAACTGTGACCGAACGTTTTCCCGACAAGTTCATTATCGCCGCCTCGGGGCTGGCCGGCTACGGGCAAAACAACGCCCTGCGCACGCGCCGGCTGGGGAGCCTTTTCATCTGCGGCGACGAGGTCAGCGAAGTGTCGCCCGAGCTGCCGCCGCTGGCGCCGCGGGTGGCTATCGTGGCTGCCATGCAGGCCAACCAGGCGTTGGAGATCATTTTGGACGACCTGGAGCTGGTTGGCGACGATGACGCCTGGGATGAGACATAACGGGGGATATCATGAAAATATCCTTGAATCATAAAGAAGAGAGCATGGCCGGCGAATCGATCAGCGTCCGCGAACTGCTGACCATGATGAAATTCACCTTCCCGATGATCATCGTCAAGATCAACGGCCAGCTGATCAAAAAAGAAGATTATGAAAGGGTCTTTATCGGTGACGGTGACGCGGTCGAAGCCATCCATTTGATCAGCGGCGGCTGACCGCTATAAAAACGGGCCTTCGTGATGCGTGACGAGTATAGTCACACTCACTCTTGTCCTAATAAAAAAGTCAGATTTCGAGCAAAACCATTTGCCCTTCAGGTTCATGGGGCAGTTTGAAGCGGTTGGGACTTAGTTTGAGCAAGGAAATAATATCGACTTTTTGAAAGAGGGCTTCCTTTAATACGCGGGTAAAGTGCAGCAAGGTAAACTGATACTTGGTCTGGACCTTGATGAAGGCGAGGAGCAAGAAGTAGATC
>JAPKZL010000110.1 GCA_026393795.1 Candidatus Aminicenantes bacterium
AAAAACGGTAAGTATCTGGCCGGGATCGGGCTGACTGGCAACATATTTGGCTTCGGGCAAAGTGACGTTGGCTACTTTTGAAATCATTGGCGTCACGACCATGAAGATGATCAGCAACACCAGCAAAATGTCGCAAAGGGGGACCACATTGGGTTCAGATTTTGCAGATTTAGAGCCAATTTCGACACTCATGATCTGCTCCTATTACTTCGTTTTCAGCTTGATAAAATGACTAATCAGTTCTGAAGAAGCATTGGCCATTTCACCGGTAAAGACGTCCACCCGGTTGAGCAGGATGTTGAAAAACCACACGGCGACAACGGCGACGATGATGCCGAAGCCGGTGGTGACCAGGGCTTCCGCGATGCCGCCCGCGACAGCGCCGATACCGCCGGACCCGGATACGCCCATGCCCTGGAAGGCGGTGATGATTCCGAACACCGTGCCGAAGAGGCCGACGAACGGACCGGTGGAGCCGATGGTCGCCAGACCATTCAAGCCTCTTTTAAATTCCTGAACGCCTTTGATCGTAGCTCTTTCAATGGCCCTTTGGGCGGATTCGATTACTTCAGCGTGAGCAGACTTGCTGTCCTGCTGAAACTGCAGTTCGTTCAAGCCGGCAACCAGAACCTTGGCAAGGTGGCTGTTCTTGAATCTTTTATCAGAAGCCAATTTGATAGAATCATCAATTTTTCCTTCCTGCCAGAGCGCGGAAATAAGCTTCAACAGAATCCTGGACTGCTTTTTCGCCTTGCCGAAAACGATGAGCCTCTCAATGCCGGTGGCGAAGCAATACACCGACATCAGCACCAGGGTGATAACGACCGCCTTTGGAATAAGACTCATACTGTGCCACATTTCAACTAAATCCCATGACATAATAGACCTCCTAAATTAAGATTATTTTAAAATTCCTTATGGGCGAGAATACCGTTCATCACTGGTTTTCCAGGGTGAAGGTTACCGTGGCTGTGAAGATGACCGGCTTGGGGATGCCGTTCAATATGTAGGGTTCATAGACCCACTGCTTGATGGCGCTCAGCGCGGCATCGTTGAGCAGCGGGTGGCCGGAGATGACCCGGGCCTGGCGCACGCGGCCGTAGATGTCGGTCATGGCTTCGATGATGACCACGCCCTGGATGCGGGCCGTCAAGGCGATCTGCGGATAAACCGGCTTTACTTCCTTGATTTTCTTGGGCCTCTGCACGCTGGCTACGCGGATGGCCTGCTGGGTGTTGTCCATGAGCTGTCCGCCTTCCACGCCGCCGAGAACGCCTCCCACGACGCCGCCTTCCACGCCGCCTTCCACGCCGCCCTCAACGCCGCCTTCGATGCCGGCGAAATTGCCCACATCCTCTTCCTGGATGATGGTGGGAACTTCGATCGGAGCCACCAAGCGGCCGGCGATGATCGGCCGGTTTTGATTGGCTTTCTTGGCGCTATCGGCCGCCTTCTGCTCCCCGCTGCCCCGTTTCTTGGCCGCGGCCGGAGGCGGCGGCGGAGGCGGAGGCGGAGCCATGACGAAGACGTTGGTCACTTTAACCTGAGGAAGATTGGTATCGGCCATCATCAGGGGAACGACCACGACGGATGCGATGAGTAAGGCATGAAAAAGGAGAGAAATTGGCAAAATCATCCATTTCTGAGTATGTTTGCGAGTACCGGAAGATATTATCATTGAATCCCCAAACATGCTACGCCTCCCTGTTTAGTTTTTTTAATATTTCCAAGCTATTTTATACAATAAAAAAATGAATAAAGCAAGTACATTCTCAACTTTTTTTTCTTTTTAAGAAATATTTTTCCCAGACTTTAAGCCAGGCGCAGGACTGGTAGATGGTCGAGTACGACCCGGCGATGACGCCGACCAGCATGGTGAAGGCGAAAGGCCGTATCACTTCCCCACCGAAAAGGTAAAGGGACAAGACGGTCAGGAAAACCGTCAACGAGGTGAAGATCGACCGGCTCAGGGTCTGGTTCAGGCTCTTGTCCAGGATGGCTTCGAGGTCGTCCTTTTTCATGATCTTGAGGTTATCGCGCAAACGGTCGAAGACCACGATCGTATCGTTGATCGAGTAACCGACGATGGTCAGGATGGCGGCGACGACCTGCAGCGACATCTCGATGCGGAAGAAGAGGACGAACGACAGGGAGACCAGCACGTCGTGAAACAGGGTCAGGATGCCGGAGAGCCCATAGAGGAACTTGAAGCGGAAGGCGATGTAGACCAGCATGCCGATCAGGGCCCAGACGCAGGCCAGGGCGGCCTTGCGGCGCAGGTCCTTGCCCACCTGCGGGCCAACGAACTCCACGCTTAAAAAGGTGAATTTGCTCAAAAATGTATTATCGCGCAGAACGGTCATGACCCGGTGCTTGATGCCGGCGTTTTCCAGGGCGGAAAAATCGGTGATGATGCCGTTTTTGCCCTTGCGCAGGTCAATGATGATCTTGGCGCTGGCCAGCGCGTCCTCATCGCCAAGGCCCTTGTCGCGCAGGAAGCGGGCGATCTCGCCTTCGGCCGTATTGTTCAGGTCGATTTTCCCGGCCGTCTCCTGATCCATTTCGGCGCTATCCAGCATGCTGTTGCGAATCTGTCTGGCCACGAGCTCGTATTCCTCGACGCCTTCCATTTTTGTCTCATTGCTGATGTTCATCTTTTTCAATGAGGCCATGGTTTTGATGAAGAACTTATTCTCGCTGCCGATGCGCGTGATCTGGGCGTCGCCCAGGCTGACCTTGCTCAGCATGCTGCGGACCTGTGGGATGGAAGTGGGTTTTAGAAAACTGGCCTCGATCAGGGTGCCGCCGGAAAAATCGATGCCCATGTTGAAACCGCGGGTGAAGAACATGTAGATGCCGGCCAGGATGATCAAACCTGAAAGGGCGAAAGCGTAATACCTTTTACTGGTGAATTTGATATTGGGAACTTCTTTGAATAAATACATAGTGCACTCCTATATACTGATCTTGGACAGCTTTTTTCGCCGGCCGTAGGTCAGGTCAAAGATCACCCGCGAGACGAATATGGCGGTGAACATGCTGGCCGCGATGCCGATGATCAGGGTGATGGCGTACCCCTTGATGGGTCCGGTCCCGAACTGGAACAGGAAGACGGCCGAAATGACCGTGGTCAGGTTGGAATCGAAGATCGTCCAAAACGCTTTTTTAAAACCCGCGTCTATGGCCGACTTGGGCGATTTGCCCGATTTCAATTCCTCGCGGATGCGTTCGAAGATCAATACATTGGCATCCACGGCCATGCCGATGGACAGGATGATGCCGGCGATACCGGGCAAGGAAAGAGTGGCATGAAAATACGCCATGATGCCCATCAGGATCACCATGTTCAACAGCAGGGCCAGGATCGAATTCAAGCCCGCGGCCTTATAATAAACCAGCATGAAGAGCACCACCAGCAGCAAGCCGCCAAAGCAGGCCATGAGCCCCTTGCGGATGGAATCGGCGCCCAGCGAGGGGCCGATGGTCCTTTCCTCGATGTACTTCAGCGGCGCCGGCAGGGCGCCGGAGCGTAAGACCAGCACGATGTCGTCCACCTCGTCAACGGTGAAACGGCCGTGGATGATGCCGTCGCCGGAGATCACGTCCTGGACGGTGGCCACGCTCTCGATGCGGTCATCCAGGACGATGGACAGCTGCTTGCCGATGTTGGCGGCGGTGAATTTTTCGAACTGCGTCGATCCCTGCGCATTGAAGGAGAAGCCGACGGCCGGGGCGCCGTACTCGTCCTGGGCGCGGCGCGCGCTCTTCAGGTCCTTGCCGGGAACGACGGTGGCCGCCTTCAGCACGTAAAAGCCCTTTTCCAGGCGCCGGGGATTGGTTTTGACGATCTCCATGTCCTCGGGAAGCTTGCCGTTGTAATCCTTCAGGGCCGCTTCCTCGGTCAGGAACGGCCCCGAGACGACGGAGCGGAATTCCAGCATGGCCGTGCTCTTGATCAGGCTCTTGACCCGCTCCGGGTTGTCGATGCCGGGGAGCTCGATCAATATCTTGTCTCCGGCCAAACCCTCTTTCTGGATGGTGGGCTCGGCCACGCCGAATTCGTCGACTCGGTTGCGGATGGTCTCCAGTGCCTGGTCCACCGACTGGTCGCGCAGCTGCTGTTCGATGTTGGGACGAAGGGCCAGCGAGACCAGGTTGCCTCCGACCGTATAGGTCCAATCGCGGAAATCGTCGTCCAAAATGTCCTTGATCTTGCGCTCGTCATCCAAGAGGGTGCCCGTGATCTCGATCCTATTAAAGCCTCTGCGGACGACCTTCTCATACTTGATGCTGCCGTCCCGGAACAGGCCCTTCAATTGGGTAATGCTCATGTCGGCCTGGATGGCGATGGCCTCGTCGGTCTCGACCTCCATGATCAGGTGCATCCCGCCCTTCAGGTCGAGCCCCAAGTTCAGCTTTTTGTCCAGCGGCCACATCAGCCAGATCGACAGGGCGACCACGGCCACGATCAATCCAATTTTCCAGGTCATAGACTTGTCCATCTTTTTTCTCCTTTTATCCTACTACAACAGCTGTTAAAAAGATCATCAGATTTTTTACGTATGCAGCTGGCTAATTTA
>JAPKZL010000111.1 GCA_026393795.1 Candidatus Aminicenantes bacterium
CGACTTATCGAAAACGGAAAACCCAAAAAGGTTGCCATTGCCGCTGTGATGCGCAAACTACTTGTCCGACTGAATGCCCTGATGCGAAATCATCTCTTGCTATCTACAAAAAGTACTTGACTTTTAAGACAGTCGCTACATAAAGAAAAAGATTTCAAGATCATAATTTCAAAGGATTTTCTTTATCCTCAGCCCAATTGGCTGGGTTTGATTTGATGTATTTCCTGATCTCGGTTAATTCTTTGTTGTCGCGGATGATATGTTCGTAATAATTACGCTGTCAAATTTTTGCGGATTTGTTCAGGTTATTGTCGTCGATGAATTTTAGATATTCAACCACACATCGTGATTTGAATGCACCGATGATATCCCCGAGAACAGGGGTAGGGGCATTTTCTTTGTGTAGGGGCATCCCTTGCGGGTGCCCATGATTGAAATCATGTGGAAAATCTAGGGCGGGGGCAAGCCCCGCCCCTACACCCATAGGATGTGGTTTAACAATAATGATTCCATGGATATGATTGGGCATGACAACGAAGGTATCGGTTTTGATATTCTCCTTTGCGATTTTTTGCCAGTTTTTTTCAATTATCCGTCCAATCATTGTCAGAACCAGGGACGGGTTATTTTCTTTGTGTAGGGGCAACCCTTGCGGTTGCCCAGTTTTATTGATGTCATTTGGGGTAGGGGCAAGCCCTACCCCTACACCAAAATCGGCAAAGAAGGTCTCCCGGTTGCGGGCGCATATCGTCACGAAATAATATCCCTCCCGGGAATAATCGCGGTTTTTGATGCGCAGCGACCGGCGATGGTGTGTTTCTGAATTAAAAGCCATAGAGTTCGTTAACTATTTGTTAAATTCTTGGCTATGATTAATTTTTGAATAAATTTTGTCAAGAATGAAAAATGTGATGTGAGCATTCAATTTTGCAAAAGATTTGTTTTTGTGTAGGGGTAACCCTCGCGGTTACCCTATTGATCTTTGATTGTCCTTTGATCAGGGCAGGGGCCAGCCCTGCCCCTACACAAAACAAATCTATTCCTTCTTTTCTTCCTGCGGCACGCGGAAGCGGTCGCCGGTCTCCTTGATGATGCGCTGGTACCATTCCTTGGGATAGGGCGGGTGGGTGACCTTGCCCTGGCTGTCGCGCACGTTGCCGTCCATGTATTTCCAGAGTAGGAATTCGCCCAGTTTCTTCCAGCGCTGCACCACGGCGTCGCCCTCGCCGACGCTGTAGGCGGTCAGGTAGTCGCGCGCCTGTCCCGGCGAGCGCTTGAACAGGTCGAGGGCGGTAGCCTCCAGCTCGGGTTGCACGGCGAAGAACTTGCCTTCCAGCTCGCGCTGCACCGGCTGGATGTCCTGGATCATGTCGCAGTAGCGGGAGTAGGCGGTGTTGGCCACGAAGTTGAACACCCAGAAGGCCGAGTCCCAGCTGAAGCGGCTGAAGTCGCCCGCCTCCTTGGCATAGCTGGCCGGCACCCGGTTTATGCCGCAGTACATGGGCGTGTAGACCGTGCTGTAGGTGTCATCCAGGCCGAACCAGAACACGCCGCCGATGGGGTTGGGCAGCCAGGAGCGGGATTCGGTGACGAAGGAGAAACCCGTCTGCTGGGTGGAGACAGCGCGTTCGAAGATGTATTCCTCTTTGGCGTCCTTGTCCACTTTCCATTCCATGGGCCGCCAGCGGTAGGGCAGGACGAAGGGGCCGGCGCCGATATCCTTGGTCATGTCCATCTCCGTTCCTTCGAAATGGTCGCGCATCAGTTCCATGACGTCGCGGACCGTCAGTTTGCGTTCGGGCTTGATGAACAGCGGCATGGGCTCGGCTCCCGGCTTGATGCCCAGGGCGTAGTCCTTGTAGGCGTCCATCTGTTTGGAGTCGGGGGTGACGCGGCGGAAGAACTCCCAGACGCGGCCCTCGCAGAAGCGCCGGGCTCCGAAGTTCAGCGGCGCGTAGGCATCGGCGAAACCAAATTCCTCATCTTTGCCCTTGAAGTAGCCCTTCTCGCGGGCGAAGCTGATCACGTCGGCGGCGTGGAAGGTGGTCTGCTTCTTGTCGAAAAAATTATTGGCCTTCTGCAGGGGAAAGCGGTGGATGCGCGGCTGGTTGGCGTGGGCGCAGACGTAGCCGTCGGGCACCAGCCTGGCCACCCAGACGGCGCCCTTGCGCTCCGGCCCCTTGGAGATCATCTCCAGTATCCATGCTTCATTGGGGTCGGAGATGGAAAAGGACTCGCCTTCGCTGGCGTAGCCGTACTCGGCCACCAGTGAGGTCATGACCTGCAGGGCTTCGCGGGCGGTGCGGCCGCGCTGCAAGGCCAGGTTCATCAACGTGCCGTAGTCGACCACAGCCTTGGGGTCCATGAGCTCCTCGCGGCCGCCGAAGGTGGTTTCGCCGACGGCCACCTGGCACTCGTTCATCAGACCGACCACGGAATAGGTGTGGGCCACCTGGCGGATCTTGCCCAAATACTTGTTCGAATCGCCGTCATAGACGTCGATCCAGGTCCCCGCGATATGGTCGCCGGCGGGGATGCGGTTCAGGTAGCCGTACAGCTCGTGCGAGTCGGCCGAGTAGGAGATCATGGTCGAGCCGTTGGCCGAAGCCCCCTTGCTGATCAGGTAGTTGGTGCAGGCGCGGCCGTCCGGCGCGCAGGCCAGGGCCAGCCCGACCGCGGCTATCCAGGCGATGGTTTTTGTCATGTTCAAGTTCCTCCTTTGGGTTTGCGTTGGCGTCCCGGTTCGGCCCAGTTGGGCGTCCCGGAACGTCGTCAGCGGAAAAGGATACGCAATTTGTCCGCAAAAAGCAAGGGGCGGCTGAAATCTTTTTGCTGCGTGCCGATGAAAAAAAACTTTAGCGGTATGCCCGGCGACCCTGCTTGAAATAGGAGTCGTGCGTAGGTTTGGCGGTTTGGCGCACGGCGCTATGTTTGGGTCTGCCGCCGTTGCCGTTGCCATGGTTGCGCGCTGCCTTGGGCGCCGGCCTGGCATCGGCTCCGGTTGCCCGGCAAGCGGCCTCTGAATGGTAGGCGTGGGAGGCGTCGACCGGCACTTGGACGCGGATCAATTTCTCGATGCTGCGCAGCGAATCGCGCTCGCCGGCCGAACAGAACGAAACGGCGTCGCCCCCGGCCCCGGCCCTAGCGGTGCGGCCGATGCGGTGAATATAAATTTCGGGTTCGATGGGCAGGTCGTAGTTGATGACATGGGAAATGCCGTCCACGTCCAGCCCGCGCGCCGCGATATCGGTGGCGATCAGCACGCGGGTGCGGCCGTCCTTGAAGCTGGCCAGCGCCTCGGTGCGGGCGCCCTGGCTCTTGTTGCCATGGATGGCGGCGGCGCTGATGCCGGCCTCGGCCAGTTTCTTGACCACCTTGTTGGCCATGTGCTTCATCTGGGTGAAGACGATGACGCGGTCCCAGCGCGAGTCGCCGAGCAGGGCGGCCAGAAGGGCGTCCTTGTTGTTCTTGTCCACGAACATCACCCGCTGTACGATGCGTTCGACGGCCGGCGCCTCGTGGGCGATGGTCACGTGCACGGCATCATGGACCAGGGTGCGGGCCAGAGCCACCACTGCCGGTTCCATGGTGGCCGAAAAAAACAGCGACTGCCGTTTGCCCGGCAGCTTGGCGATGACTTTCTTGATGTCCGGCAGGAAGCCCATGTCGAGCATGCGGTCGGCTTCGTCCAGGACGAATATTTCAATCGCGTCCAGGCGGATCACCCCCTGCTGCATGAGGTCGAGGAGCCGCCCCGGCGTCGCTACCAGGATGTCGAGGCCGCGGTTCAAGGCTTGGACCTGGGCGAACTGGCTGACGCCGCCGAAAATGACGGCATGGGCGAAAAGCAGGTGGCGGCCGTAGGTGGCGGCGCTGGCGTTGATCTGCGCCGCCAGTTCGCGGGTCGGCGCCAGGATGAGGACGCGCGCCCGATTCTGGACGGCCTGCCGCTTGTGCAAAGAAAGATACTGCAGGATGGGCAGGATGAAAGCCGCTGTTTTGCCGGTGCCGGTCTGGGCGCAGCCGATCAGGTCGCGGTTTTGGAGCAGATGGGGGATGGCCTGGGTCTGGATGGGCGTCGGAGTGCTGTAACCTTCTTCGGCCACCGCCTTTTTCAATTCCGGCAGCAGAGTTGAAAATACGCTGGTGCCGGCCTGTCCCGACGGTTGTGGAGCCCTATGGCCAGGATGGTCTTTTGTCAGCGGCCGGTTGCCAGGTTCGGCGGCCGCACGGTTTGCATGGATATTCATTATAAATCCTTATATTTGATTTTGGGCCCGTCGATACGTGAATCATGAAGGAATGTCATCCAAACCGAGCTTTGGACTCGATGGCGGGATGCGGCCCAAGGGCTTTTACATCATTTCACTTCTTCCCCGTAGAACCCCCTTGGGGGCTACGGGCACAATTGCTGGCATTGTATCCCGGAATATGCTTTTTGTCAAGGGTCGAACGGATAAGGATCAATATCTCAAGGATATCAACTTGAGTTTTGAATGACTTGTTAAAACTCACCCCCAACCCCTCTCTTTTCAAAAAGAGAGGGGAGTAGAGAGTCATCTTCACCCCCTCTCTTAAAAAAGAGAGGGGGCGAGGGGGTGAGTTTGTTGCTTTGGATCAAAAACAATAAATTAATTTAATATTGGGGAAATCATAAATTTGTCTTACACTCAAGGGCAGATCCGGCTATTGACATTTTGGATGAATATCCTCAAAATCCAATCATGACAAGGAGAAAAAAATGGGGAAAATAAAATCAATTTTCGCTGCGGCCGCCATCCTGTTTTTACTTGGATCGGGAATGAAGGTTCACGGAGCCGAGTTCTACGTCGCCAAAGACAGGGGGGACAACCAGAACCCGGGAACCCAGGCGGCTCCCTTCAAGAACATCGAGGCGGCCCTGAAGATCGCCAAGGCCGGCGACCGGATCTGTGTCGCCCAAGGCAACTACTTCGGCCTGCGCGACAAGGGATACTTGGAAGCCCCGCAGCCGGTCGAATTGCAAGGGGGCTATGCGGGCGATTTCTCGGCGCGCGACAGCGAAAAATTTTTGACCACCATCATCCCCGACCGCAATTCGGGCGCCAGCGGCAGGAAGCCGCTGCTGAGTATCGTCAACGTCCCGGCGGGAACCACGTTTGTCCTGGACGGCTTCATCCTGGATCGCGGCGAACAGAACGCCTATTCTCCCAAGGAGGGCGTCATCGGGGGCTTGGGCGGGAGACTCTTGAGCGAGACGGAAAAACCGACCGACGGCCCAAGCACGGTGGAGGAGTCCCTGCTTTGCTTCACCAACAAGGTCAACGCCCGCATCGTAGGCAAGATCATCATCCGCAACTGCGTTTTTTTGAACGGCCATTTCGCCATCCAGGGCGGCTTCAAAAAAGGCCACGTCAAAATCCTGAACAATATTTTTGCGTCCAATGCCATGGCGGCCATCGAAGTTTTCGGAACCGGCGGCCGCAAGGGCCCGAAGGGACCGATTGAAAAAAGCGGCCAGGTCGAGATCGCCAACAATACGATCCTGTTCACCTGGAGCCGGCTGAAGGACTTCGCCGATATGGGCTACGGCATCAGGATCATGACCATGGTCGACTATGACATCCATGACAACCTGATCGGCTGCAATGTCCTGACCGGCATCGATCACACCCGCAACAATCCAAACGCCTGGGTGAAAATAGACAACAACATCCTCTTCCTGAACAAGCAGGCCCCCTTGCTGTACGTGGAGCCCGGGACTTCGGCGGCCGGGATGATGGAGCGGGTGAAGATCGGGGACATGAACGCCGATCTGGGATTGGCCAGTTGCCGGGGAAATTCCGATAAGCTCGGCTGCAAATTGCCTTTGCACAAGGCTTATCTTGAAAATTTCCTTAATGCCCGCTACAGCGAAAGCGCCGATTTTGACCCGAATTCACCGGCCAATGTGCTGCGCGAGATCGTCGGGCTGCCCAAGCAGGGCAAACTGACCACCCGGGTCTCGATGTTCGCCAACCGCTACCCGCTCAGGGACGCCCTGGCCCTTTTTGGCGCCTGCAAGCAGGTGGGCGCGCAAAAACCTCAATAGGCTTACGTATTTTCTTTTAAAGACGGCAGCGCCCGCTCAAGTTCGAGTTCGTCGTGAATGGGAATGCCGAAGTCGCCCTTTTCAGGGATAGATGGTTTAAGGCGGCGGGCGCGGTCAACGGCGCCGGGGTGGACGGCCACGAGGCGAAAGCCGCGGCGGAGGTAAAAACGCAGGGCGTCGAGGTTGTCGTTGGTGGTCACAAGCCAGAGGCGCCGGCAGCCGGCGGCAAGGGCAGCTCCGGCAACGGCCTCGACCAGGGCTGTCCCGATGCCCACGCGCGGCAGCATGGCGTCGAGGGAGACGATCTCGCACTCCGTCGCCTCGATGCGGAAGGTGACGAGGCCGTGGATGTTTTCTCCGGCCGCGGCCAGGAAGCCCTGAAGCTCTGCGGGACGGTAAATCGAATCGTGCACGGCCACCAGCGGAGCGCCCCAGCGCTCTTCGATGATGCGCTCGACCCGTTCGCGGTCGGCATCCGTCACTGCCCGGATGGCAGCGGATGGTGATCGGGGAAGCGAATTTCCGGTTTTCATACGATCATTTTATTTTAAAAAACATCTTTTGCCAATCCGGCGCGGTCAGCGGCGGAATAGTTCCAGGATCGCCGGGGTGACGTCGCTGAGGTCGTTGATTCTGGCGCGCAGGAATTCGCC
>JAPKZL010000112.1 GCA_026393795.1 Candidatus Aminicenantes bacterium
AGGATGTCGCGGCCGGCCTGCAGGTCCTCGACCTTGACGCCGACCAGGCGCAGTGGCAGGTTTTTTTTGGCCAGCAGCGCTTGCAGCAGGGGCAATGCGCTTTGCCAAAGTTGGAAATAGGAAAAGGTGGGAAAGGTCAGGGCCGCCCGCCGGCAGAAGGTGGAAAAATCGCTGAAACGCACCTTGACCTCGACGCGGCCGGCGAACAGCTTCTCGCCGAGCAGGTGCACGGCCAGCCGGTCCAGCAGGTAGGCCAGGTGCGAATAGAGAAGCCCCTGGTCGCGGATGTCCTCGGGAAAGGTGGTTTCGCGGCTGAAGCTCCTGCTGGCCGGCTCGGGCCGCCCCCGCTCCATGCCGCCGCCGGCGTGCGGGCCGGCAAAGATCTTCCGCCACTGCGCCGGGTATTTCTCCTTCAGTTCGCGGCCGCGGCGCACGCCCAACCCCTGCAGGACGAAATAGGCCTGCGGCCCGATGCCGGGGATCTTGTCCATGGTCAGCTGTGAGACGAACTCCTCCTCGTCGTGCAGCCAGAACAGGCCGCCCGGCTTGGCCGCCTCGCAGGCCAGCTTGGCGCCCAGGCGCGTGCCGCCCAGCCCGGCCGATATCTTCAAGCCCGTCTCGCGCTCGGCGGCCGCCTTGATGCGGGCCGCCAGTTCGTATACCGAGGCACAGAGATAGCGGCTGCCGCCCACGTCGACGTAGGCCTCGTCGATCGACACCTCCTCGACCCGGGGCGAGAAGCGGTGCAGGCAGGCGAAGAACTGCTCGGAGATGCGGCTGTAGAGGTGGAAGCGGCCGCGGCGAAAAATCGCCTGCGGGCACTTCTTGGCCGCGGTGCGCAGGGCCATGCCCGAGTGCACCCCGAAACGCCTGGCCGCGTAGGAGGCGGTGCAGACCACGCCCCGCTCGTGGGCCAGGCCGCCGACGACCAGCGGCTTGCCCCGCAGCGCCGGCTCCAGCGCCTCCTCCACCGCCGCGAAAAAGGCGTCGATGTCCAGGTGCAGGACGGTCGGCGTTTTCACCGGTACCTACGCAAGACCCCCACCACTTTGCCCACCAGCTGGAAGGGCGTGGTGATGGGCGCATAGTCGGGGTTTTCCGGGGCCAGGACATAGGCGTCGCGGTCGCGCTTCAGCCGTTTGAGGGTGATCGAGCCGTCGCCGAGCCGCGCCACCACCATCTGGCCGGGGTCGGCCTTTTCGGCGCGCTTGATCAGGACCAGGTCGCCGTCTTGGATATAGGCGTCCTTCATGCTCTGGCCCTGGACGCGGAAGGCGACGATGTCGCCTCCCTTTTCGGCCAGCCACTCGGGCAGGACCACCTCGTCGCCCAGGCTTTCGAACATCTCCAGGGGGGAGCCGGCAGGGACCATGCCCACCAGCGGGACGGCAAGGCGCCCGTCCCCCGGCGGCAACGCGCCGGGGGGGGCAGCCGCCAGATCCCAGGAGCGGCCGAGCCGGCGCAGCGCCCCGCCCCGGCGCAGGCGGTCGAGGTAGGCCTGGACGGTCGCCGGCGAGGAAAGGCCGGCCGCGGCGGCTATCTCGCGCACGGTCGGGAAATAGCCGTTGCGGCGGCTGAAGTCCCTGATCTTGTCCAAAACGAGCTTTTGTTTTTTGGTCAGCATTTGTTCGCCTCTTGTTCGCCTTTTCAATAATAGTATGATCCCGCCCATTTGTCAACAAAGAACTTGCAGAACTCGGCATAAGGTGTAAGGCGCAAGGCGTAGGGAAGAAAACTAGTATATTTTCAGCTACCCCCTTACGCCAATCCCGTTAAGTTGCCGCTACCTTACACCTTCCGCCCTATACCATACGCCGGGCTACTGAACTTTCAGGCCCGATTTTACGTTTATAGCATCTGAAGGGCATGGTCCC
>JAPKZL010000113.1 GCA_026393795.1 Candidatus Aminicenantes bacterium
CTCTCCCTCCTCGACGCTGTGCTCGTTTATGGCCTGGAAGATCGGGGCATGATCGTCCATGATCGGCTCGCTCATGCTCAGGTTCTGGATGCCGATGTCCGCCTGCCCCATTTGGATGCGAAAAAAGCCGGTCTCTCCCCAGCCGCTGCCCCAGGAATTCTTGCAGATCCAGTAGCCGCCGGGATGGTCATAGCCGATGATCGTCACCAGGTGGCCGCCCTCCTCGGTGGCGCCCGACGAGACCTGGTAAATCCCGCTGCGGTAATGGTAGAAGTCGGAGTAAACGGTCATATAGGTGGAGAGCGGGCCGTTCTGCAGGGCCGTCTCGATGCCGGTGACGGACGTGGACACCCAGTCCCATGCCCTGATCTTGATCACGCGCGCTTGCCAGCCGGAGCAGGGATTGCAAAGCTCGTCGCTGGCCGAATAGGGAAAGCAGCTCTCATGGGGAATGCCGGTCGTGCGGATGTATTCCGCCGCCAGATAATCATAGCCGCCATCCTCGCAGTCCCCCGCCCCACTGCATGAAATGAGCGTCTGCTCCGACAGATCGATATCCTCGCTCATGTTCTCGCTGATCTTGACCATGCTCTCAAGCACGGCGGTGGCGGCGAAAGCCCAGCAACCGCCGCAATCGCCCTGGTCCTTAATCGCGGTGATCCAATTGCCGTTGTGGTCGCGCCAGTCCAACGCCGCGGGCAGCGCCGCGGTGGCGCGCTCCTGGCTTGCGATCCGGGGCACTATCCGCGCCAGGCGGCCTCCGAGCCGGCGCCGCCTTTCGGTCGCGCTCAGGCGTGACAGCGATGTCTCGCCGGCCTGCCAGGTCAGCTTTTCTCTGGCGATGGCATTCTGCACGGCGAGCACTTCCTTGTTTTCCTCCCGCTCCTGGGCCGGCAAAAAACAGCTTCCGCCCAAAACGCAAAGAGACGCGAAAACGAGCAGCCATTTTTTCCTGATCATTTTGGATCTCCTGCTGACCATGTCATGAGAAGCCCTAGCCCTCACGGCCGCCGTCGCGCCCAACGGCACGATCCATTCCGGCAGCGGCGGCAGCGGGCAGGTGCCCGGGTTTGACGGCGATCGCACCGCTGGCGGCCGGTTCGGGCATGGGTTGCAGCGACCGGCAGACTTCCGCGCAGTATTTGCGGAAATCTTCCATGGCTGATTCCGGCAGCGGGGCGACGCTGGGCGATTGCAGCCTGAGCGGGTTGAGGAAAGCGCCATTTTTGCGCAGCCCGTAATGCAGATGCGGCCCGGTCGACAGGCCGGAGTTGCCCACGAAGCCGATGACCCGCCCCTGCTCGAGGCGCTGGCCGGCGCTTAACCCGGCGGCGAAGCGCTGCAGGTGATAATAATAACTGGCATAGCCGTTGGCGTGGCGGATGGCGACGTAATTGCCACGGCCATCATCGCGGCCGCGGGCAATCACCACCCCCGAGGCAGTGGCCCGCACCGGCGTGCCGTAAGGGGCGGCGAAATCGGTGCCGCTGTGCCGCGCCGAGAAGCCAAGGACCGGGTGCAAGCGCATGCCGAAGCGCGAGGTGACGCGGATGAACGGCAGCGGGCAGCGCAGGAACTGGCGCTTGGTGGAGCGGCCGTCGGGATGGTAGTAGCCCAAATGCCCGGCCGGCGATGGATAGCGCACGATGCGGATGGCCTTGCCGCTGTTGACCAGCTCGGCGGCCAGGATGTCGCCGTAGCCGGCCAGCCTGTTGTTGAGGTATTTCTTGTCCAGCACGGCCGTCAGGGAATCGCCGGGCTGGATATCGCGGTTGAAATCGACGTCGTATTCGAACATCTGCGCCAGGGGCTCGAACAATTCCAGTTTCTCGCCGCTGGCCGCGGTCGATTCGTAGAGGGAATTATCGATCGTGATGCGGGCCACCTCGCGCCGGATCTCATAGGGAACGGCCATGACGCGGCCGCTGAACTTGCCCTGGCCATCATGTTCGGCTTCGAGAAAGGTGTCGCGGTCGATCGGGTAAATGAAATTGCGCAGTTTTCCGCCTTCGAAAAACAGGGTCAGCGTCCGGCCGCTGCGGATGCTGGCCAGGTCGTAGGCTGGCCGGATGTCGGCGATGAGCCGGGCCGCTTCCGGCGCCGTTAACCCGGCCCGTTCGAGGACGGCCGCGAAAAAGTCCCCGGAACCGATGCGCAGGTTCATTTCCCTGGCCTCGGCCAGTTTCAGGTCCCGATAAACGGGGGCAATGGCGACGGGTTCGGGGCGGGGGGAAAAAAGCCAAGCGAGAACGACTCCCAGCCCGATGACCAGGAGGAGCCATATTATTCTGCGTATTCTTTGGCGCGTCAGGAGACTCGGGCGCGAAATCATGCCGCCATTGTACCCCAATCGGCCGATGAAGGCAACCGCGAGAGGGACGACCCGCGGTTACGACATCGCGCCGACCGTCTTCTGGCTGGTGCGCGTCTTCGACCTCGGCTTCACCATCCCGCTCGGCTTCTTCAGCGTCTACCTGCTCTGGACACGGCCGAGCACGTTCTTCCCCATCCAGTTCATGTTCTACGGCTTCTTCACCACCATGATCGTCGCCGTCAACGCCATGGGCATCATCATGTGGCTGAAAAAGGACCCCACCTTTCTCTGGCGCGACCTGATCGTCTTCCTGTGCCTGGCGGTGATCGTGTTTGTAGGTTTCTTTTATATATTAAGAAATTATAAGAAAATATAAGATTATTTATAAATTTGTAGGAAATATGCATATATTAGTACATAAAATGGTTAATTATTATGATACGATATGATTTTATAAGATATTTTAATATAATGTAGGAAATTAACTTTTTGTCCATTCGCCGTTGGGGCACAGCGCCCGAGCACATGCATCATTTTTCCTGAATATCGGCGGCGGAAAAAAACCAAATTGAGAATTTTCTTCATGCAGCGATTGTAAAGCAGCCATGTATTTTTATGCTATGGCTTCACGAATTCGGCAAAGCTGTGAAACTTTCTAGCGCCAATTGCCGTAAATTGTTTGTTTAATATAATTTCTGGGAGGTCAATTGCCATGAACGTTCGTTTTTCGAGAATTTCTCGCTGCATTTTCAATGCCACGGTCTTGCTGGCTTTGTTTGTCTGCTTGCCCGCGGCCGGCACAACGGCCAAGGCCGAGCCAAAAGGCATTCCAGGCCCGGGCATCGATCTGGACGGGATGGACCGCTCCGTGTTGCCGGGGAACGATTTCTTCGCCTTTGCCAACGGCACCTGGCTGAAGAACACGCCCATCCCCGAGGACATGGGCGGCTACGGGGTCGGGACGCTGGTGTACGAGCTGACCAGCAAGCGGACGGCCGATCTGATCAAACTGGCGGCGGCCAAAAAAGCGCCGCTCGCATCCGAGGCGCGGAAGATAGGCGATTTCTTCACGGCCTACATGGACACAACAGCCATCGACGCCCACGGCCTGAAGCCGCTTCAGCCCACGCTCGAGCGCATCGCCGCCATAGCGAACCTGCGTGACCTGTCCACGTTCCTGGGCAGCCGCCTGCGCGCCGACGTGGATATACTCAATGCGACCAACCTCATTACGGACAATATTTTCGGCCTGTGGGTCGCCCAGGACCTGAACAGCCCGAAGCGCTATCTCCCCTACCTGCTCCAGGGCGGGCTCGGCATGCCCGATCGTGACTATTACCTTTCCCCCACGGTACGCATGGCGGACGTTCGGGAGAAGTACATCGCCCACATAGCGGCCGTCCTTAAACTCGCCGGCCTGCCCGCCGACCAGGCGCGGGCCGACGGGATATTCCAGCTGGAACACAGCATCGCCGAAGCGCACTGGGACCGGACCGACACCGGCGACATCCAGAAGGGC
>JAPKZL010000114.1 GCA_026393795.1 Candidatus Aminicenantes bacterium
AATAATGGTAAGTAGCGAGCAAGCCCAGCAGCAGGCCGGCGGTCAGGAAAGCCGCCAGCCAGGAGAAGGAGGTGCCTATGGTGACAATCACCCCGGTGCCGGTGAGCATGGCCACGCGATAAGCCATGACCCGGTAGCCCAGGAATTTGGTCTGTTCCTGCTTGTCCAGGGCGGCCAGGTAGTAGCCGTCGATGGCGATGTCATGGGTGGCTGCCACAAAGGCGCCGATAAATAACATGATAGCGATCAGGCGAAAGCCGCCGGGCAGGGGGGTCAAAAAGGCCACGGCCGTGATCAATACGGCCAGGGTCATTTGCATGGATAGCAGCCAGCGCCGTTTGGTGGCAAATTCGTCGACCAGCGGTCCCCAGAAAAATTTCAGGATCCAGGGCAGTCCGAAAAAGGTGGTCAGGCCGACGCCTTCCAAGCTGACGCCCATGTCGCGGAAAAAGAGCGTGGAAACGGAGCGGATGATGGAGAAGGGGAAACCTTCGGCGAAATAGGTGCTGAAGCACCAGATATGCGGTTTTTTCAATATCTCTGGCAATGGCTTGTCGGGCATGGTGTTTTTTATATTATTACAGGAGGAGATGAATTGCAAACCGGCGTTGTTGACATTTTGGAAATTTTTCGCTTGCACCTTCGCTGCCAAAGTGGAGAATTGACTGAAAAGTTGGGCTCAGGGGGTGACTTTAATGTTGATAAAGGGTCCTGGCGCGGTGTCATCCACCGCAAACGCCTCGGCCAGCGGCGAGCCGCAGACCCAGATGATCTCGCCGTCGCCGTTTTCCAGCAGCGGGCAGAGGTTGCGCAATGGGGCCGGAACGCCTGAGCTGCGGATCATTTCGAAAACGCTTTGCCGGTAGGGCGAATGGATCTTCTGGTATTTGTCCACAATCCGGGCCGGGCGGGCGCGCAGGGGAAAGTGCAGTTTCCTTTCCGGCACCAGGATATAGGAATTGTCCCTGGGCATTTGGAAACGGGTAACCTTTTTCAGCAAAATGACCTGCCCGGTAACCGGGATAGGCCAGCGGCCTTCGCCGCCGATCTCCAGCGTGTAATCGCTGATCCTGACCTTTTCCGGATAGATCCAGCCCCTGGCAAATTTCAGGTTCAGGCCCGGCAACGAGAGGCCGCGTCCGCTTTCCAGGCTGTGCATGAAATCAGCGATGTGCTCAAAGCCGACTCCCAGCAGGTTCCCTTTCAACAGGCGCAGGTACTCGCGGGTCAGGTGCCGGGTTAGGGCCGGGTGCAGCCCGGCAAAGGCCTTGACTGGCAGGACTGTCCCCAACAGCAGGTTCGTGCGCAGGATCTCCTGCGCCAGGCCCTGAAAATAATCGAACTCGTCCTGGATAAGCAGCACGGTCCTGAATATCCTTGCCTCGATATCGGGTTCGATCTCCCTGGCAGCGGGCATAAGGCGGTGGCGGATGCGGTTGCGCAAAAAATCATCCTGCAGGTTGGTTGGATCCTGATAGAATTCCAAGCGGTTGCGTTCAAGAAATGCACAGATCTCATCCGCCGAAAAAATCAGCAGCGGGCGGATGAGCTGCTTTTCCTTGCTGGCGAAAATGGCCGAGAGTCCCTGCAAGCCGCTGCCGCGAAAGAGCTTGATGAAAAAGGTTTCGCTCAGGTCCGAACGGCTGTGGGCGGTGGCCACGCGGGCCCCGGGAATTTTACTTGCTAGCGCGGCGAAAAAATCGTAGCGCGAAAGCGAGGCGGCGTGTTCCAGGTTCAGGCGGTTTTCCCGGCGGAAACGGCGCAGGTCGCGGCTGCCGATCTCCAGTTCGATGTTGCGGGCCTTGCAGAAAGCGCGTACCCAGTTTTCTTCTTCCTTGGCATCAGGCCGCAGGCCATGATTGAAATAAGCGGCGATGATGGTCAGGGGAAAACTTTTTTGCAGCTCCTGCAGCAGGGTGATGAGGGCGACCGAGTCCTTGCCGCCCGAAAAACCAACCAGCACCGTAGCGCCGGAGCAGAGCAGCCGGTTTTGTTCGATATTTTTTTTGAATGCCGGAAATAGTAATTTCATATGTGTCGACGATTTCCTTGGCCG
>JAPKZL010000115.1 GCA_026393795.1 Candidatus Aminicenantes bacterium
TGATCGTCGGCGCCGGCAATGCCGGGGAGATGATCCTGCGGGACATGATGAAGCAGGGGTTCGACCACTTCCTGCCGGTGGGTTTCCTCGATGATGATCCGATGAAGGCAGGGACATACATCCACGGGATCAAGGTCCTGGGCGGCACGAATGATCTGGGAAGGGTTGTTCACGCCCATGACGTCCAGGGGGTTCTGCTGGCGATTCCGACGCTGAATCACCAGAAACTGCGGGATCTCTACAACGCGGCGAAAAAGGCCGGCGTCGCGGATAAAATCAGCCATGTGTCAACCGGCGGCGGGGCGGCGCTGGAATTCCTGGCCGGCGACAAACTGCCCGGCATTGAAGCGCTGACGGAGGCGTGATGGGCAAGGAATACGTGGTCGCCGGCAATTGGAAAATGTTCAAGAACGTAGCCGAGAGCCGCGCCTTTGTCGATGCTTTGGCCAAGACCTTCGCGCCGGTCCCCGGGATGGTGGTGGCGGTCTTTCCGCCTTTTACCGCCTTGGCCGGGTTACGTGCAATCGATGTCAAAATAAAAATCGGCGCCCAAAACATGTTTTACGAGGAAAAAGGCGCCTTCACCGGCGAAATATCGCCCTTGATGCTGCAGGAGCTGGTCGATTATGTCCTGATCGGCCATTCGGAACGCCGGGAAATTTTCAGGGAAAGTGATGAGGACGTGAACAAAAAGATCCGTGCGGCACTGCAGTTCAACTTGCTGCCGGTCTTGTGCGTCGGCGAGACCCTGCAGGAACGCGAGACCGGAAAGACCAGGGCCAAGATCGAACAGCAGTTGCAAAAAGCCCTGCACGGCGTGGCCGGCAGCGACCTGGGCAAGATCATCATCGCCTACGAGCCCATCTGGGCCATCGGCACCGGGATAAACGCGACGCCGAAACAGGCCCAGGAGGTGCATCATTTTATCAAGGGGTTGTGGCGGGAATTGGCCCCGGGGCAGAAGGTGCAGATCCTGTACGGCGGCTCGGTCAAGCCGGAAAACAGCCTTGAACTCCTAGCGCAGGATGATGTGGCCGGGGTTTTGGTTGGCGGCGCCTCCTTGAAAATCGAATCGTTTTCTGCTATAATTCACCATTGCGCGCAACTTATGGGCCAATAGGAGGAAACGTGCAAGGCATTTTACTTTTTTTTCATATACTGGTGTGCTTTTTTCTGATCGTCGTCGTCCTGCTGCAGAGCGGGAAGAGCGCCGATCTGGCCGGTGCCTTCGGAGGTTACGGCAGCCAGTCGTCTTTCGGACCGCGCGGCGCCGCCTCGCTTCTTTCCAAGCTCACCACCACGCTGGCGATCCTGTTTATGGTGACATCGCTGCTGCTGCAAGTCGTTGCCGCCCACAAGAGCAAGTCGGGCTCGGTGCTGGGCCAGGAGAAAGCGACGGCTCGGACGCAGTCCGCGCAGCCGCTTAAACCCGGAAGCGATGCGGCCAAGGAGCAGCCGAAGGAAAATCCCGGCAAGTAAGTCTTTAAAGTTTACACGAACATCCCTGTTTTGGATATAGAAATCAGCGCTTGAATGCAGGCCGAGGTGGTGTAATTGGTAGACACGCAAGCTTGAGGTGCTTGTGGGCTTTTGCCTGTAGGGGTTCGAGTCCCCTCCTCGGCAGTTATGGAGAGGTGCTGGAGTGGTCGAACAGGGCTGCCTGCTAAGCAGTTATCCCGGGTAAACTGGGATCGTGGGTTCGAATCCCACCCTCTCCGTAGTCACACTATGGTTTCAACTAGTTCTATTATTCGTTGAAACCATCTAGTGTGACTATCCCCGAAGGGGATTCGCATCGTTTCAGTCACTAGATGTTTTCAGCTATGTCTCAAGTCCGCTGAAAACATAGTGATGGTGTATCCCCGTATGATTTCCCCTATTACTCTTAGGCGGGGAAATCATCTACGGCGAAAATAACAGCGCTGGATGCTTTCCGCAGTTAAATCGAACCGCGGAAAGCATAGCGCTGTTATATTCACACTATGGTTTCGTGGTGCCCGAAGGGGATTCGCATAGTTTCAATCATTAGATGTTTTCAGCCGATGTCGAACTCGCTGAAAACATAGTGCGTGTACCGCTCGTGCATCCCACCCTCTACATTTTTCTTGTTTTTCTCTTCTATTGAAAGTGTAAATCATATTTTCATAAATTCCCTTGATATTCATTCATTTAAAAAGTATATTGTGTATGCAAAATAATTAACTAGGTTAAGAACTTTGCACCTAGGATATATTAATGAGAAAGGTGTTGGGGATTATGGAAACGACAAAAATCGCATTATTTAAAGGCAATAAAATCCAAAAAACCATTCACAAAAACGATAATAAAATATTTTGTAGGCACGATTATAAAAACGCAATTAAAGTTGGCAATATTGATTATCAATGTCCGTTGTGTGGCAAGCTTTTAGACCCCAAAGAATGGTTTCTTATGAACAGCTTTGAATTTATTGAAGTATTTACAGAAAATAAAAAAGCGGCGAAAAGAAACAGAAGTGTTGTTAGCAAAGTCAGAAATAAAACGAAAAAAGAAATCGGCAGGAGCGTGATTTCTAAGAAAAAATAACATGAACAAACAAATCGCACAATCACAAATAGTCATCTATAAAAATGAATCTGGCGAGACGAAAATTGATGTGCGTTTTGACGGTGATACCGTGTGGCTGACACAAAATGCTTTAGCGAACTTACTGCAAACAACAAAGCAGAACATAGGCCAACATATTAAAAATATCACTGAAGAGGGAGAATTATCAGAAAATTCAACTGTAAAGAAATTCTTTACAGTTCAAAAGGAAGGCGATCGTGAAGTAAAAAGAGAAATGGATTTTTACAATCTGGATATGATCATAGCGGTTGGCTATCGTGTCAAAAGTTCAATCGCAACAGCTTTTCGTCAGTGGGCAACGGCACGACTTCGTGAATACATCGTTAAGGGTTTTGTGTTGGACGACGTTATTTCGAAGAATTAACTCGTCGTATCACAGAAATCCGTACCTCGGAAAAAAGATTTTATAGAAAAATTACCGCCATCTATGCCACCAGTGTCGATTATGATCCGACAGATAAACAGAGTATTCTCTTTTTTAAAACAGTGCAAAACAAAGTTCATTACGCAATCACTGGAAGTACTGCGGCGGAAATAGTTGCGAGTAGGGTAGATAGCAAAAAACCAAATGTAGGTCTTACAAACTTCAGGGGCAGCAAACCAACAAAAGAAGAGGTATTGATCGCTAAAAATTATTTGAGCGAGCAGGAACTTCTAGTTTTAAATAATCTCGTCGAGCAATATCTCGTATTTGCCGAAGGACAGGCAATGCAGAGAGTGCCAATGTATATGAAAGACTGGATAGATAAACTACATGGATTTTTACAGATTAACAATAAAGATATTTTGAAAGATGCCGGAAAAGTCTCGCATGAGTTGGCGGCAGAAATAGCCGAAAAGAATTTTAATGAATATAAGAAAAGAGAAGCAATAAACATGGACAATGATTTTGATTCGGTAGCTTTGCATGCGCTTGAAATAGCAAAGAAAAGAGTCGTAAAAAATACATTAACCAAAAAGAAGAAGAAATAATATGGAAACAAGAGCGATTCTACAGAACATCATTAAATCAATGAATTAATGAAATAATTATGAAATTTAAGCTTAAACCATATAATCGCAATTCTCCGGATGAGAAGCTAGTTTCTGATGTTAAAAGAGTTGCCAGTGAATTAAATAAGATCTCTGTAACAATCGATGAATACAACGAAAGAGGTAGTTTTCATGCTACAACATTGACCAGAAGGTTTGGCAGTTGGTTTAAAGTGCTTGAGCTGGCTGGGTTGCAAAAATCTAGAAGTCCGCTAAATATTTCCCAAGAAGAACTTTTTCAAAACCTAGAAGAAATTTGGACTAAACTTGGGAGACAACCAAATTATTCCGAAACACAAAAACCACTATCAAAATATAGTGCTGGCACTTACGAAAACCGTTTTGGGACATGGCTAAAGGCTTTAGAAAAATTCGTTGCTTATATTAATAACGAAGAAGATAGATCGTCTGAAGAGGCAATCCAAAATATAGAGATTGAGCCTTCCACAAGACATAAAACAAAACGAAATATAAATTGGCGATTGCGATTCGTTGTGATGAGACGCGATAATTTCAAGTGTAAAAAATGCGGAAGATCACCAGCAACTGATCCAACTATAATTCTTCACGTTGACCATAAAACAGCTTGGGCAAATGGTGGTGAAACGGTGCTTGAGAATTTAGACACACTTTGTTCCATTTGTAATATTGGAAAAAGTGATTTGGAGTAATTATGACTGAACCTATCCAAACAATCTTTACTGAACTAATATTCGATAGGAATGAGTCGCTTCAGCGATCGGGGGGGAGGGGAGTCTTGGGAATTCTACCCGACCTACAAATCTTGTGCGAAATCTGTTCGAATTTATTTTAACATATACCGTTTATTTCCCAGCAGCGGACCGTGGGAAGATGAAAGAATATTGACTTAGAGTACTGCTTATGCTACCAATGAGCCATGGAAAAAATTCTTGGCCAGGCCCTCAAAAAAGAGCGGGAAATGCGCGGCCTTTCCCTGGCCGACATCGCCGCCGAGACCCGCATCGGCACGCGCTACCTGCTGGCCCTGGAAGATGAGGATTTTGACTTGTTCGCGGGCATCTTCTACATCCGCTACTATATCAAGAATTACCTGCGCGCCTGCGGCGCCGATGAAGCCGCCTTTTTCAATGCCCACTACGATTATCTGAGAGCCGTGCTGGATAAAAAAGGCCTGCCGCCGCCCGATCAGTTTCTGAACAAACTGGAGTACGTCAAGTTCAAAAGGCGGAAAACGCTGCTGATCATCCTGCTGCTGATGCTGTCGGGGGCTCTTTTTTATTGGCTTTTCGGCCGTTCCATCCCACCGCCCAAGCGGTTGGGGAGCGTCGAGATCCCCGCTTTTTCTACGGCGCTGCTCCAAGGCGAAAAGGATTTTCGCCCGGACCGGGCGCCGGTTTCCCTGCACCTGACGTTCACGGCCTCCTGCTGGCTGCAGTTATGGCGGGGAAACAAGAAGATAGCGGAAAAAATATTCGTCAACGGCGACAACCTTTCGGCGCAAGGTTACCAGCTGACTCTGCTGCTGGGCAATCCCGCGGCCGTCCGGCTGGAGATCAACGGCTGGGGCTGGACCCCTTCCGGCCGCTTTGCCGGCGGGGTCAAGCTGCTCCTCGGTCCCGACAAGGTTCAGGAAATCGCGTTATGACCAATCCGATTGTTTCCAGGAATCCGCTGGTCATGCAAATCGCCGCCGGAACGGCCAATGACGAGCTCCTGCAGTTTTTCCTGGAAAAGAAATTGGCCTTCACCGACGAAGAGTACCTGGAAGGCCTGGTTTTCGTGCTGCCCAAGCCCGTTTTTCATGACCGGGCGCTGGCCATATTGAGCGGCATCCCCCAGTCGGTCAAGGAAAATTATGTGCAAAAAAGGGACGCCCAGCTCCAGGTCGCCGAGTTCATTTTGCGGGAAGCCCTGCAGGCCGGTCATTTCAATACCCTGGCCCTGATCATCCAGAACCAGCATTTCCCGACCGAGTTTTTGCTGCGCATCGCCGCCCAGGGCAGGGAGTCGACGCTCGAGGTTCTGCTCGACAACCAGGTGCGCCTGATCGCCTACCCGGAGATCATGGAAAAGATGGAGATGAACCCGGCCTGCGGGCCCTTCATCCGCGGCAAGATCAACGAATTGCGGGAATTTTATTTTCGCGACCAGGCCGCCGAAGCCATCGCCGAAACCGCTGTCCTGGATGACATGGGCACGATCATCGCCCAGGAACAAGGTGCCGACGCAAGCCTGAGCCCGGTCACCATTAAACAGCAGATGATGACTTCCCTGCAGCGGATCAACCACATGTCGATCGCGCAGCGCATTCACCTGGCCCTGACCGGGAACAAGACGGAGCGGCTGATCCTGATCAAGGACCCCAACCGCATGGTGCAGATAGCCGTGATCGAAAGCCCCAAGATGGCCGACGACGAGGCGTTGATCCATACGCGTAACTTGAGCCTGTCGGGGGAAATCATAAGTAAAATCGCCAACAACCGCGACTGGACGAAAAACTACGCCATCGTCATGGCCCTGGTGCAGAATCCGAAAACGCCGGTCAGCCGCGCCATCGGCTTCATGAAGCAGCTGCATACGCGCGACTTGAAGATCCTGATGCAGGATCGCAACATCAACCCGGTCATCCGCAACCTGGCGATGAATTTGCAGAAAGAGAAGGAAAGGGTCAAGCACTGAGCAGCGTGATCAGCAAATCCTTGACGGCAAAGATGGTCCGCGGCAGGGCGGCCTGCGGACCGCGGTTGCAGGCGAAAAAAGCGTTGTCGTGGCGGTGCATGCCGCTGAAATGGCTGTTTCCCGTTTCCCGCTCTTTTTCAAACCCGGCTTTCAAATCGAATCCGGGCCGGCCCAGCAGCACCAGGTCGGGAGCGGCATCGATTTGCGGGCCGCTGTACAGCTCTTCCTTGAAAAATACCCGGGCAATCGCCTTTTCACCGTCCACTTCGTAGTTCTCGAAGAGCTGCTTCAGCTCTCCGCCTATTTTGCGGCAGTTGCCGGAGCTCACCCGGCCTTTCGGGTATTTGCCTTTTTGATGGATGTATAGCCGCGACGGGTCGAGGGCGAAAGCGGTGGCAACCGGGCTGATGCGGGCCAGGTTCCTGGGTTCGCCGCTTTCCAGGCTCAGAAAACCGTATTTTTTCAGGATGGGATTGAGATACACTTCGTGGCGGACGGGGCCGAAGCCGTGATCGGAAAGGAGCACGACCGCCATTTCCTCGCAAGCCGCGGCCCGCTCCAGAAAATCGGCGATGATCTGGTCGACTTCCTGGTAAAAATGGATGAATTCGCGGTGCAGGGGATGGCGGCTGTCCTGCCAGGCGTCGTAAAGAAAATGCTGCAGCCGGTCGGTCTCGGTGACGGTGAACATGAACACGTCCCAGTTTTCCTTCTGCCAAAGGACGTCGGCGACTTGCTTGCGGGTTTGCAAAATGTTATGCAGGTCGGCGAGGAACTCGATTTTCTTGTCCTTGCCCTTGCCGGCGTCGACATCGACCTGGTAGCCCATGCGCTTGAGCCAGGGCAGATAGCTGCGGGGATAGACGGCATTCTCCAGGGTCAGGGCCACAAAACCGGAGATCAGGACGCCGTTGAGCGGGCGGGCGGGGTAGGTGGCCGGCAGGTTGATGATCACCGAGCGTTTGCCCATTCGTCCCAACTCATCAAAGAAGGCGGGAGCCTTCAGGTCGCGAAAATCGGGGAAGCGGAGTTGATAGGTGCCCGGGACGAGATCGACAAAACCGAAAATGCCGTGTTCCCCGGGCTGGGTTCCGGTCATGAAACTGGACCAGGACACCGCCGAGATTTCGGGGAGGGAAACCGACATCGGCAGCGGCTGTCCCTTGGAACAGAAACGGTTCACGCTGGGAAGCAGCGATGGCCGGTCCCTGCCGCTGACCATGTCATGGGCCACGCCATCCAGGCCGAGGATCAGAAGTTTTTTGGCTTTGCCGGGCAACGGTCTCACTCGACAAAAGGGTTGCCATGCTTCAAAATCTCTTCGGCGACTTCCTTTCTCATCATCGATTCGGGCGGTATCTGGTGGTTGACCAGCTTGTCGCGGATGATCTTGCCGGCAAAATCCACGTGCTCGCTTTGCCCGTGCGGGCAGGTCTTGTCGTTGGCGATGGAATTGCACTTCTTGCAGAAAAAGAAGCTCATGAAGAAAATGGGGGTGATCCCCAGGTCGGGGAAGTGGTCGAATATCTTCTGGGCGGCGAAGGGATGGTAGTAGCTCCCCACGCCGGCGTGATCGCGGCCGATGATGAAGTGCGAGCAGCCGAAATTCTTGCGCACGATGGCATGGAAGATCGCTTCCTTGGGCCCGGCGTAACGCATCTCGGTCTGCAGGATGGACATGACGGTCCTCTCCTTGACGTAATACTGGTCGATCAGCACCTTGTAGGAATCGAGGATCACCCGGTCGGAAAAGTCGCCGGGCTTTTTCTTGCCGATGACCGGATTGATGAACAAGCCGTCGACGATGGACTGGGCCGATTTTTGCACGTACTCGTGGCCGAGATGGGAGACGTTGCGGGTCTGGAAGCCGACCACGGTTTCCCAGTTTTTTTCCTTGAACAGCACCCGGGTCTCCCGCGGCGTTAAATAGTAGGCGGGGAAGTTGGAAATGGGATCGCTCAGGAAATTGATGGTACCGCCGACGAAGTATTTGCTCAGGGCTTTCAGCCCCGACACGCCGGGGTGCTTGCCATCGAGAGTGCCGTAGACATTTTGGGCGTATTCTTCAAAATCCCAGGTGAAGATGTCTTCGATGAGCATCGAGGCCACGGCGGCCTTCGGGGTCTTCAGGATGATGGTTTCGTTCTTCACTATCTTTTTCGCCTGGCGCTCGTCCACGGCCAAAACGATCGGCAGCGTCCAGGCATGGCCGCTGGCCAGCCGGCTGTGCTGGATGACCTCGCGGTAGTCCTCCTGGTTCATGAATCCCTGCAGGGGGGAAAAAACTCCGCTGGCGATGTTCTGGATTTCGATGGCCTTCTCCTCGTCGATCTCCAGGCTGACGAACTGCTCCTGGCAGGAGAGGATGGCCGACCTTTCTTTCTCGGACAGGATGCGCTGGATCAGGGTTCCGCCGTGTGGTTTGACGATCATGTTTTAGCTCCTTAACTCAAATAGCCGAGTTTTTTCAGCTTGGCCTTGGCCGCTTCCTCTTCCGCCTGGGAGATGTCACCGCCACCGCTGCTTTGAGCGACGTATTGGCCGAGGATATGGATGACGAACGTGGACAGGTCGGGAAAATTTCCCTTGGCCGGACTCTTCAGCAGGTCGTGACGCAAATAGTCGGGGAGGTACAGATCTTCGGCAACGGGGCTCAGGTAGCCCAATTCCTGCATCTTCGCCAAAATTTTCCGCAGCGATTCCTCTTCGCTTTCCTTGTCGGTCTCGACGACCAATTCCGGTCTTTCCGGCTCTTCGAACGGGTCGGAAATTCCGGTGAAATTCTTGATCTCGCCGGCGATGGCCTTCTGGTACATTCCCTTGACGTCGCGCTCGATGCATTTTTCCAGGGAGCATTTGACGTAGACTTCGATGAAGGCGCCGATCATGGTGCGGATCTCGGCGCGGATGCTGCGGTAGGGTGAGACGAAGGCGGCGGTGGTCACGGCGCCCTGGCGGGTCAGCAGCGAGCAGACAAAACCCACACGGCGGATGTTTTCATCGCGGTCCTCCTTGGAAAACCCCAGCCCCTTGCTCAGGTACTTGCGGGTGATGTCGCCGTCCAATTCCTCGGGAAGGATGCCCCTCTTTTTCAGCTCGGCGTTCAGCTTCATGGCCAGGGTCGTCTTTCCCGAACACGGCAACCCGGTAAACCAGACCGTCACACCTTTCATGTTATGCTCCTTGATCATGGATTTGCATTCAGCGGTCGATGACCAGATATTTCTTCGGCAGGATCAGCGTGCTGGAAAACTTGACGTTGGTCAGCAGGATGATGGCCCGCTCGCGGTCGGGAAGCTCTTCCTGGAAAATCCCCTCCCAGCCCTCGAAGTCGCCTTCGTCGATGAATATCCGGTCACCCTTGCGGAAAAGTTCGTCGCGCTTGCGCAGCAATACGATGCCGTTGTCTTCGCGGTTCTTGATATCACGAATCTTGTCGTCACCGATGGTCCAGAGATACTCGTTGTAGCCCAGGATGCTCTTGACCCCCTTGGTGTATTTCACCTTCTGGTACAGGTCGTAAATGTTGAAGCGGGCGAACAGATAGCCGCTGAAAAGAGGAGTGATCTGGTCGATCTTGATCTTGTTCTTCTTGATTTTTTTCATATAGACCGGCAGGTAAACGTCGATAGCCAGTGTTTTCAGGTTTTTTTCGGCGCAAAATTCCTGCTTGGGTTTGCTGTGGATGATGCACCAATCGCCGTCGCCGTTGTCTTTCATCTGTGAATTTTAGTCCAAAAGGGCTCCAAAGTCAACCCACCCCGGTTTCCCTTTCGGCGGTCTGGTGTGCTATAATCAAAAAAGAGGCAACCTCATGAATGAAGAACAGAAAAAGACACCCCCGGGGCCGCTGCCGGCTGCCGAGCGGGAAAACGGCGAGATCCTGCAAGAGTACACCCAGAGCTTCTGGCATAACTCCAAGTTCTGGCTGGGCGTGGTCGTAATATTTTTCGTGCTGCTTTTCGCCTTCATCTACAAGAAAACCGTCGTGGACACCACCCTGAATCCGAAGCAATTGAAGGCGGCGCTCGAGTTTTTCGACATCTCGAGCCAATGGCTGGTCAACGAGCAGGTCAGCGACGAGGATTTCCAGGGCATCATCCTGGTCCCCGAGGTCTCGTTCCGCGTCCGCAACATCGGCAAGAAGGATTTAAGCTATGTATTTTTATTGGCCGTGTTCCGCTTCATGGACAGCGGCAAATACATCGGC
>JAPKZL010000116.1 GCA_026393795.1 Candidatus Aminicenantes bacterium
CAGCGAATTTATCGCGGCCAAAACCGCCTTGCACTTTCCACAGGAGCGCTGGAGCGATCTGGAACACAGGCTGGGTTCCGCGGCCAAAGAATTCGGGATTACCGACATACAAGAATTCATTAAATGGCTGCTGTCGGCTCAATTGAACCCCGACGAGATGGATATCCTGGTGAGCCATCTTGCCATCCATGAAACCTATTTCTGGCGCGAGCCGCAGTTGTTTGAAGCCTTGGTCGCCCAGATTCTGCCCGCTATTGTCCGGGCGCGTGAAAACTGCGGCAAATGCATAAGGATCTGGAGCGCGGGCTGCGCCAGCGGCGAGGAACCGTACTCCATTGCCATAGCGCTCCACCGGGCCATACCCGCCCTTAAAGATTGGCGGATCACCATTCTGGCCACCGATATCGACCCGCGCATCCTGCGCCAGGCCAAAGCCGGCGTTTACAGGAAATGGTCGTTCCGCAACGCGCCGCCCTGGCTCATGGAGGGGTACTTTGATCGTAAAAAAGACGGGGTGTTTGCGATCCTGCCGGAAATCCGAGAGATGGTCACGTTCGCCTGCCTGAACCTGGCGCAAGACCTGTATCCCACACCCCAGAACAACACCAACGCCATGGATATCATTTTTTGTCGCAATGTGCTCATGTATTTTGCGCTGGAGAGCGTCAAGCATATCGGGCTGGGCCTTTATCGCTCCCTAATGGAAGACGGATGGCTGATGGTCGGCGCCAGCGAACTTTCCCAATTTTTATTTCCGCAATTCGTCTCGGTCAAGTTTCCCGGGGCGATCGCCTACCGCAAGGAAACCAAGTGGGCGCATTTGCCGGCTGTTTTTCCGCATGAATCGCCGCCGCTATTCCAGTTCAAAGAGGATGAAAAGGTTTTGGCAACCGGCAGCCAATCACTGCCCCCAGATGAAAATGCCGCTGTTTTTGAACAAGCCGCGCCGGCAAGCGGCCTGGAGCCCCTAGAGATAACTGAAGCAGAAACATTACCGGACAAGGCCCATTTGATCAGGGCGCTTGCCGACCAGGGCAAGCCAAACGAAGCGTTGGCGCTGTGCGCCGAAGCCCTGGCAGCCAATAAGCTTGATCCCGGGCTGCATTTTCTGCAGGCCAGCATTCTTCAGGAGCTGGATCGAATCGATGAAGCGTGTGTTTCCCTGAAACGGACCCTTTATCTCGATCAGAATTTTCTCCTGGCGCACTTTGCCCTCGGCAATCTGGGGCTGCGCCAGGGCAATAAGCGGGCGGCAAAAAAACATTTCGAGAACGTCCTTGCCCTTTTAAAGGGGAACCGGACCGAAGACATCCTGCCCGAAGCCGAATGGCTGACGGCCGGCAGATTCAGGGAAATTATTCTTGCCACCATGGCGACCGGAGCCTTGGCATGAAACAAGGTCATTTATTGCAAGGCAAGGACTCCATCCTCAAAGCGCGGGCGCGCGCTTTGGCCAAAGAACCCGAGCGAACCGTTGGGTCCCGGGCATTTATTGAAATAGTCGAGTTCCGCCTGGCGTCGGAAACGTATGGCATCGAATCCTCGTTTGTCCGCGAAGTCCAGGCGCTCAAGGATTTCACGCCGCTGCCGGGCGTACCGCCTTTTGTTCTCGGCATCGTCAACGTACACGGGCGGATCCTTTCGCTGGTCGATCTTAAAAAGTTTTTCAATCTGCCGGACAAAGGGCTCGGCGAGCTCAACAAGGTGATCGTCCTCCAAAACGGCCGCATGGAATTCGGGGTCCTGGCCGATGCCGTCCCCGGGATCCGCTCCGTTCCCCTTGACGCGATCCAGGCGCCGCCCTGCACCATTACCGGGATCGGGGCGGAATATTTGCGGGGGATCACTGCCGGGCACGTGATCATCCTGGCTGCGGGAAAAATCCTGGGCGATGAGAAGATCATCGTGCACGAAGATGTTACTTAGAGTAAAAGCATACAGCCGTGTTCCCGGGACGATCCGGGAACAAAACAAAGGAGACAAGAATGAAAATGTCAAAAGCAGTCAAAGGAACCACGGAACCAAAACAGCAGGATACGGAATCGCACGCCGCCGCTTTCTATGCCCGCAGCCTGATCGAGGCGAGTCCTGATCCGCTGGTCACCATCAGTCCCGAAGGCAAGATCACCGATGTGAACAAGGCTTTCGAGGACATCACCGGCGTTTCCCGCAAGCGTCTTAGCGGCAGGGATTTTAGCGATTTCTTCACGGATCCGGCCAAGGCGCGGGCAGGATACAAGCAGGTGTTCTCCCAGGGCATGGTCAAGGATTATCCGCTCGCCATCCGCCATACGTCGGGCCGGACCACGGATGTGCTTTACAATGCCAGCGTGTATAAAAACGAAGCGGGTGAGGTGCAAGGCGTCTTTGCCTCGGCCCGTGACATCACCGAGCGCAAGGAAACTGAAGCCGGGATGGAAAAGGCCCGGAAAGAGCTGGCGGTCATTAAAAAAACCGCGGATGCCGCCAGCGAATTCGCCGAGAGCGTGATCAACACCGTGCGCGAGCCCCTGATCTCCCTGGACCAGGACCTGCGGGTGGTAACAGTCAGCCGCTCCTTCTATGACTTCTTCAAGGTAAAGCCCAAAGATACGGTGGGGAAGCCTATCTATGACCTGGGCAACAAGCAGTGGGATATCCCCAAGCTGCGCGAACTGCTGGAAACCATCCTGCCGCAAAAGGCATCCTTTGACAATTTTGAGGTCGAGCACGAATTTGCCGGCATCGGCCGGCGCGTCATGCTATTGAATGCCCGGCAGATTCAACAGGGCGAGGGCAAAGAGCGGACCATCCTCCTGGCCATCGAGGACATCACCGAGCGCAAGGAAATTGAAACCGGCCTGGAAAATGCCCGGAAAGAACTGGCGGTCATTAAAAAAACCGCGGATGCCGCCAGCGAATTCGCCGAGAGCATGATCAACACCGTGCGTGAACCCCTGATCTCCCTGGACCAGGACCTCCGGGTGGTCACCGTCAGCCGCTCCTTCTGTGATTTTTTCAAGGTAAAGCCCGAAGAAACCGTAGGGCAGCTTATCTATGACCTGGGCAACAAGCAGTGGGATATCCCCAAGCTGCGCGAACTGCTGGAAACCATCCTGCCCAAAAAGGCGAGCTTTGACAACTACGAGGTCGAACACGAATTTGCCAACATCGGCCGGCGCATCATGCTTTTGAATGCCCGGCAGATTCAACAGGGAGCGGGCAAAGAGCGGATCATCCTCCTGGCCATCGAGGACATCACCGAGCGCAAGCGCAGCGATGAGGAAATGAAAAAGTATCGCGAACAACTTGAAGAAATAGTGAAGCAACGGACGGAAAAACTTACCAACGTGTTATCGCAGGTAAAGGATACGGTCAACGTCCTCGGCACTTCTTCCAGCGAAATTTTGGCTTCGACCACCGAGGTCGCTTCCAGCGCCGCTGAAAACGCGGCCGCCATCGCCGAAACCACGACCACGGTGGAGGAAGTGCGGCAGGCCGTGCAGCTCTCCTCGCAAAAGGCGAAAAACGTATCGGACAGCGCCCAGCGCGTGGAGCAGATCTCCCGAACCGGGCAGAAGGCCGTGGAAGAAACAGCGGACGGCATGCGCAATATCCGCGAGCAAATGGAATCCATCGCCCAGACCATCGTTCGCTTGAGCGAGCAGGGGAAATCCATCGGCGGCATCATCGCCTCGGTTACCGACATTGCCGATCAATCCAATCTTCTGGCCGTCAATGCCGCCATCGAGGCCGCCAGGGCAGGGGAACAAGGCAAGGTATTCGCGGTCGTGGCGCAGGAGATAAAGAGCCTGGCCGAACAGTCCAAGCAAGCCACGATGGAGGTGCGCACCATTTTGAATGACATCCAGAAGGTGACCGGCGCGGCGGTGATGGCCACCGAACAGGGGAGCAAGGCCGTTGAAGCCGGAGTGAAGCAGTCCGTGCAGGCCGGAGAGGCCGTCCGGGCGCTGGTAGAGAGCATCACGGCGGCGGTCCAGGCCTCTACGCAGATCGTGGCCTCCAGCCAGCAGCAGGTCGTGGGCATGGACCAGATCGGGACGGCCATGGAGAATGTCAACCTGGCGGGGACCGAAACCGCCATGAACATCAAGCAGGTGGAAGCAGCGGCGAAGAACCTGTACGAACTGGGTCAAAAACTCAGGGAATTGGTGGAACAAGTCAAAGTGTAAAGGCGGTCCCAGACGATGGATGCGAAAAACGGTGAATTCCTCAAACGGCTCCGGGAGACATTCCGGATCGAAGCGGAGGAGCATGTACGCGCCCTGTCCACTGGACTGATTGAACTGGAAAAAACCACGGACGCGGAAAAACAGGCGCATGGCATCGAAACCATGTTCCGGGAGGCCCACAGCCTCAAGGGCGCCGCCCGTTCCGTGAACCTGGCGGACATCGAATCTCTATGCCAGGCCCTGGAGAGCGTATTCGCCGCACTGAAACGACAGGAAATAGCTTTGCAGCCGACACTGCTGGATTTGCTGCATCAAACCGTAGACGGCATTGCCCGGCTTGTTCCGTCTGCGGACGCGGAAGGGGTAAAAACAGGGCCAGCGTATAACGGGGAGCTCGCCTGTCAGCTGGACAAGGCCGCCAAAGGCCTCCCGCTGGCGGCAAAGCCCGAAAACAATGTACCGCAACCGCGCCTGGAGAGCCCTTTGCCGCAGGCGGAAACCGTGAGAATTCCAATAGCAAAGCTGGATCCCCTGCTGCTCCAGGCCGAGGAAATGCTTTCTGCCAAAATGGCCGCAGGCCAACGCGCTGCTGAATTGCAGGAGATCAATCGCGCGCTCTCTTCATGGAAGGCCGAATCAGGCAAATGGCAGGATCGTCACTCCCCGGGACAGGATCGGGCCGGGTTGCCGGAATGGAACGAGGAGCGCCTGGGCGCGCTGCAAAGCCGGGTGGCGGCCACGACCAAGGCCGTTGAACAGGACCAGCGCGCGCTCAAGCACATGGTGGACGATCATCTGCAGGCGATGAAGGAGCTTTTGCTGCTGCCGCTTGCTTCTGTGGTGGAGATCCTCCCCAAGCTTGTCCGCGATCTTGCCCGCGCCCAGGGCAAGGAAGTGGAACTGACCATTCAAGGCGCGGACATTGAAATTGACAAGAGAATTCTGGAGGAACTGAAAGACCCGCTCGTCCACCTGGTACGCAATGGCGTTGACCACGGCATAAAAAAGCCCGAAGAGCGCACGCGGGAAGGCAAACCGCCCTGCGGCGCCATCAGGCTCAGCTTTGTCGCCAAAGACAACCGCCAGCTGGGAATTACCGTAGCGGACGACGGCTCGGGCATTGATTTGAATAAAGTCCGCGCGGCAGCGGCAAAGCTTGGCCTCCGGCAGACAGATGCCAAAAAATGGCCCGATCCCGAGGAAACCCTGCAGCTTATTTTTCATTCCGGAATTTCAACCAGCCCCATTATTACGGATATTTCGGGGCGGGGCCTGGGCCTGGCGATCGTGCGCGAAAAAGTGGAAAAGCTTGGCGGCACCGTGTCTGTGGAAAGCCAAACCGGCGCGGGTACCACCTTTCGGCTTCTCCTGCCCATGACGCTCGCCACTTTCAGGGGCGTTCTGGTGCAGGCCAGCGCGCAACTATTTGTTCTGCCCACCATGAATGTCGAACGTGTTTTAAGGGTGCGTAAGGAGGACATTAAAACGGTGGAAAACCGTGAAACAATCAAGCTCGATGGGCAAATACTGCCCATGGCCCGCCTGCGTGACACATTGGCATTACCCCTCTGGAAAAACGGGTTGGCATGGAAAAAAGCTCCCGGCCGACCTGAGTCAAGCACCATGCCGATCATGGTTCTCACTTCCGCCGAAAAGCGCATGGGTTTTTTAGTCGATGAGGTCCTGCAGGAACAGGAAGTGCTGGTGAAAGGATTGGGCGCGCAGTTGAAACGCGTGCGCAACATTGCCGGCGCTACCATTCTTGGCAATGGCAGGGTCGTGCCCGTGCTCAATGTCCATGACCTGATGAAATCGGCCGTAAGCTCAGCCGCAGTCACCCGCAAGGAGGCGGTTACCGAAACAACCCCGGTAAAAACAGGAAGGATCCTCGTAGCCGAAGATTCAATCACATCGCGCACGCTGCTGAAGAACATCCTGGAGATAGCGGGCTACCAGGTGGCGACCGCGGTCGACGGCGTAGACGCTTTCAGCCAGCTGCGCAGCCAGGAATTCGATCTGCTGGTATCGGATGTGGATATGCCGAGGATGAGCGGTTTTGAGCTTACCACAAAAATCAGGGCCGATAAAAAGCTCGGCGAGCTGCCGGTGGTGCTGGTGACGGCGCTCGAATCGCGGGCAGACAAGGAGCGCGGCATCGAAGCCGGCGCGAACGCCTATATCATCAAGAGCAGTTTTGATCAAAGCAATTTGCTGGAAGTGCTGCGCAGGTTTCTGTGAGCGGATGTAAAAATGGAGCCAAGGGTGATCAAAGTCCTGATCGTTGAAGATTCGCCCGTGGCCAGGGAATTTTTGACATACGTTCTCACCTCCGATCCAGCGATCCGGGTTGTGGGGACGGCAAACAACGGCTTGGAAGCACTGGCAGCCATCAGGCAGAACAAACCCGATGTGATCACCATGGACATCCATATGCCCATGATGGACGGTTTCGAGGCGACCCGAAGGATCATGGAAACCTTGCCAACCCCTATTGTTATCGTCAGTGGAAATTTGGGAGGCGATGAGGTCGAGTCCACATTCCGGGCAATTGAAGCCGGCGCCCTGGCCGTTATCCGCCGGCCGCCGGGCTTTAACCACATAGAGTTTGAGACCGCTTCGAAAGAATTGATCCAGACCGTAAAATTGATGTCCGAGGTTAAGGTCGTAAAACGAGTCCCCCATGCCGTCAAAGCGCGCATTGCCGCGCCGCCGGCCATGGCGAAGCCTCTGCCTAAAACAGCCGTCATCCAGGCGGTTGCCATCGGCGCCTCCACTGGCGGGCCCCCGGTTCTTAACAAGATCCTTTCGGGTTTGCCGCAAAACTTTCCTGTTCCCCTGCTCATTGTCCAGCACATCGCGCAGGGTTTTTCGGAAGGTTTTGCAGAGTGGATTTCCAACGCATCCGGTTTCCCGGTGCAGGTCGCAACACATGGCGAGCGTCCGGTTCCCAGGCACGGTTATGTAGCCCCGGACGGCTTTCACCTGGGTCTGGATAGCGGTCCGCGCATCGCGCTCAGCAGCCTTGCTCCTGAAAACGGCCTTCGGCCTTCGGTTTCCTATCTCTTCCGTTCTGTCGCTCAGGTATTGGGCCCGGCCGCGGTCGGGGTGCTGTTGACCGGCATGGGCAGAGACGGAGCAGAGGAATTAAAGATGATGAAAGAACGAGGGGCGATTACTTTTGCCCAGGATGAAGAAAGTTCAGTTGTCCACGGCATGCCCGGCGAAGCAATAAAACTCAATGCGGCAACCTATATTCTTGCACCGGAAGACATCACCACCACGCTCATTGCCTTAATTAAAAATGAAAAGGTGATTTTATGAAAGATAAAAAGAATTCAGAAATTGACGGCGTCCAAATTCTGATCGCCGAGGACAGTCCGACTCAGGCAGAACAATTGAAGTACCTGCTTGAGAAACAGAATTATAAAGTGCTGGTGGCCAAGGATGGCAAAGAAGCTTTGGAAATGGTTGGTAAGCATAGCCCCTCCCTGGTCATCAGCGATATTGTCATGCCGGAAATGAGCGGTTATGAATTGTGCAAAGAAATAAAAGCATGTAAAAGCACCATGGACATTCCAGTTATACTGCTTACATCTCTTTTTCGTTCGGAAGATGTACTTGAAGCTATTTCCTGCGGAGCTGATAATTTTATAACCAAACCTTTTAGCGAAGATTATCTGATTGCTCATATTAAACAAATCCATGCCAATAAGGGAATCCAAAAAAATGAGAGCGACAGCGTTGGAGTGGGAATCACATTTGCAGGTAAAAGAAGTTTTATCACAGCCACTCGGCAGCAAATACTCACACTGCTCATTTCAACCTATGAAGCGGCGGTGTATAAGAACAAGGAACTGACCCAAACACAGGAAAAGTTGAAGCTGTTGAATGAAAACTTGGAAGATCTGGTGGAAAAAAGAACGGCAACGCTATCCGAGGAGATCGAGGAGCGCATACTGGCTGAATCGCAAAAAGAAATAGCTCTCGAGGCATTAACGAGATCAGAGAAGAATTTCCGACGCTCGCTGGATGACTCGCCGCTGGGGGTGCGTGTCGCGGCAGACAAAGGCGAGACTATTTACGCCAATAAAATGCTTCTGGATATATACGGCTACGCAAATGTTGAGGAACTGAATAAAGTTCCAATCAAGGAGCGCTATACCCCTCAGAGCTATGCCGAATTCCAAATGAGAAAAAAAGATCGGGAGCGGGGAGATTTCGGACCAAGCGAATATGAAATCAACATCGTCAGAAAAAATGGAGAAATTCGTCATCTCCTGGTGTTTCGCAAGGAGATTCTTTGGAACGGCACCAAGCAGTTTCAGGTCATCTACCAGGACATCACCGACCGCAAGCAGGCCGAAGAAAAAATAAGAAATTCCCTGGCGGAAAAGGAAGTACTGTTAAAAGAAGTTCACCACCGGGTAAAAAATAACCTGATGACCCTCATCGGCCTGATCAAAATGCAGGAAGCGAAAACCGATAATGTAGCCTTCAGTGATTTGCTGCGGGAATTGGAAGGCCGTGTCCGCGCCATGGCGCAGGTGCACGAGAACCTGCACAAATCCAAAGACCTGGCCCGCGTCAATCTGCAAGATTATATTGAGACGATGAGCGCCCATATCCGCGCCCAATTCGGAGCGGATCGCGATATCCATTTCCAGGTGCAGGCGGCCGGAGTGGAAGTGAACCTGGATATCGCCATCCCCTGCGGACTGATCCTGAACGAACTGATCACCAACGCCTGCAAGCATGCTTTCCCCGCCGGGCAGCCGGGCGAGATTTGCATTTCATTTCAAGAACGTACGGGCGTAAAATTTTACGCCCCTACAGAAGATACGGGCACGGTCCCAGTTAGGGGCACGGCGCGCCGTGCCCCTACGGATGGAGAAAATGCCCCTGCCTTCGAATTGACCGTGGCCGACAACGGGGTGGGGCTGCCGGCCGACTTGGACTTTGAGAAATCGGAAACCCTGGGACTGCGGCTTGTCAAAATGCTGAGCCAACAGCTCAACGGTTCAATCGCATTGGACCGTTCTGCCGGAACTGTTTTCAGTTTGAAATTTCCAGTGGCCGTCCCATGATGGAAATTTTGGTCCAGGCAAGAGTTACAGGTTTGCAGAAATGCTTGCGTTTTATATATCGGTTATTTTCAGACGTTTGGACGCTCCACCAAGGAGAGAATAATGAGCGGAAAAGATAAAACCGGAAAATTGTCCGATCCAGACAGCCGTATCCGCCAAGCGAAAGGTGAAAAAATGGCCAAGGAGCAGAAGGACCAAAAGCAACTCATGCGCGAGAACGAAGCCCTTCGGCGCCGCATCGCCGCACTCGAGCTCGAGGCTCAGCGATTCAAGGCCACTCTCTACAGCATCGGCGACGCGGTAATCGCCACCGACGCGGGCGGCAAAATCGTACAGATGAACCATGTGGCCGAGAAGCTGACCGGGTGGCCGGAGGCTGAGGCCCTTGGACAGCCGGCCGGCGCGGTGTTCAGGATCATAAACGAGGAGACGGGTGCCGAGGTCGAGAGCCCGGTCACGCGCGTCCTTCGCGAAGGCGCAGTTGTCGGGCTCGCCAATCACACGATGCTCATTGCCCGCGATGGAACGCGGCGACCCATCGCCGACAGCGGTGCACCCATTTGTGATGCGCATGATAAAGTGACGGGCGTGGTAATGGTCTTCCGTGACCAGACCGAGGAGCGTACGGCACAGAAAGCATTGAGGAACAGCGAGGAGAATTACCGTAATTTGGTAGAGAACGCGAGCATCGGCATCTTCCGTACGAGGATAGACGGTTCGAGAGTGCTCGACGCGAACCCCAAGCTCTGCGAGATACTCGGTTTGACCCGCGAGGAGTTTGTCGGTCAACCCAGCGCCATCGCCTGGGCCCATCCGGAGCAACGCGAGGATTTGGTGCGGCTGCTGCGGGAGAAGGGGACGGTCAACAACTACGAGATCGACCTGCGCACCAAGTCAGGGGAGATCCGCACCGTGATCATGTCGATGATAACGTACCCGGAACTGGGGTACCTCGAGGGCGGCATGCAGGACATCACCGAGCGCAAGCTCGCGGAGTCTAAGCTGGCTGCGGCACAGCAGCTTTACCGGGAATTGTTCGAAAACGTCAATATCGGCATTCTCCGTACCACACCGGGCCCGGAAGGAGCTTTCGTAGATTTGAATCCGGCGATGGTCAAACTGTTCGAAGCGGACAACCGCGAACAGTTGATGGCCCTTCACCCGAGCAAAATCTATTGGGACGAGAGCCAGCGCAAATTCATTAGTGATGCCATCGTAGCCAAGGGCACTGCAAAGGAGGAAATCAAGTTCAAGACCCTCAAGGGAAAGCCGATCTGGTGCCGCATAACAGCGGTTAAAAAGATCGACGCAAGCGGTCAGGTTTATTTTGATGACACTATTGAGGATATCACCGAGCGCAAGCAATTCGAAGCAGCTCTGCGTGAGGCGAACGAAAATCTCGGGAATTCTAACAAAGAACTCGAGCAGTTTGCTTATGTCGCCTCGCACGATCTTCAGGAGCCGCTGCGCATGGTGTCGAGCTACACCCAGTTGCTGGAGCAGCGCTACAAGGACAAACTCGACCAGGATGCGAAGGATTTTATCGGCTACGCGGTCGACGGCGCCAACCGCATGCAGAGGCTCATACAGGATCTTTTGGAATATTCGCGCGTCACGACCCGCGGCCAGCCCCCGGCATTGTTTGACGCGCACGACGCGCTGGGCGAGGCGATCAAGAACTTGCAGGTTGCAATCCAGGAGTCCGGGGCGCTGGTAACCAGCAATGATCTTCCCATGGTGCTCGGTGATCGTACCCAGATCGTGCAAGTATTTCAGAATCTCATCGGCAACGGCATCAAGTTCCAACGTCCGGATGTGGCGCCGCTAATTCACATCAGCGCGGAGGACGATCTCCATGATAACCGTCTCAGACTTTTCAAAGTCAGCGACAACGGCATCGGCATCGAGCCCCGGCACTTCGAGCGCCTGTTCCAGATCTTCCAGCGTCTCAACAGCAAGAAGGAGTACCCCGGAACCGGGATCGGCCTCGCCTTGTGCAAACGCATCGTCGAACGCCACGGCGGGCGGATATGGGTGGAATCCGAGCCCGGGAAGGGATCGGTCTTTTTCTTCACCCTGCCGGCTGAAGACCATAATAATAAAGGAGAACCAAAATGAAACAACAACACAACAGCAAGTTAGTCGACATCCTCCTCGTCGAGGACAACGAAGGAGATGCCAGGCTCGCCAAGGAGGCGATGCTGGACAGCAAAATC
>JAPKZL010000117.1 GCA_026393795.1 Candidatus Aminicenantes bacterium
AAGGCGTGCGTGGGGTTGAAAGGATAACAAAAAAGATTTCCTCTCCAGGTTTCTGATTAACGCTCGGTCTCCCCGGTGTAGACAACCTCGAAATCGCGGCCGTGAAGTTCGTGCAAATGATGCAGGTCGTCGTCGTTCCAGCGGCTGTCGGGAGCGCCGGAGATGAACCAGTCGGAACCGTTGTCGGCCACGATCATCCCGTATTTTTTCAAGGCGCGCAGGATCACCTGGTTGCTGGCTGAAAATCCGGAGATATCGATGCCGGCCTTGAGCCGGAGGCGCAAGCCCATGGGCGGCAGGTCTGGATTGGTGCTGTCCGAGGCGAAATGGCGGGCCGGGTAGATGAAGCCGCGCTGGCTGTATTCGACGGTAAAGCGCAGGGCGTGGTTGATCTCGCCTTTTTGCACTTCGAGGTAGCGCACCAGGCCGGGAAAGATCGGCAGGCCGGCGGCATCGGCCGAAGTCCAATACATAGGGCGCACAGCGTTGGAATTGAGGCTCCACTTGGCGCCGCTTTCGGCCTCCCAGCCGCCGGTGGCCTTGGTGGCTTTGTAGAGTTCGTAAAGCATGTGGTTGTCGCGGTCGATGACGATCACGTGGCGGTCGCCGCTTGAATTGGCGCCGCCCTCGATCGGGGCGTTGTCGGGAATCGGAAAGGGGCCGGGGTCGCTCTCGTCGCCATAGGCGGTATAGTGGATGGGCACAGGCGCCTGGCTACCCGCAACCACCACGTATGGGATGCCGTTGGGCGCGCCTTCCCAAACCGTACCGAAATTGGGGTGCACTTCACCACCAGCGCCGATGGCGTTGATGAAATTAGCCGAATTGGCATGGATGGCGTAGCCGGAAATATCGGTGTTCCAGGGATTGTCGGTGGGGAATATCGCGATATTCACTTCCAGCGGATTGGGATTTTCCGGAGGGTCGTTGGTTTCCGGTTCATCCTTGCGGCAGCCGGAAAACAGCAGCAGGACGGCCAGCAGGAAAAAGAATGCCTGTTTTTTGAATCCCTCTCTATTCATAAACCACCTCGTGGGACATTATAGCCGGAGAACAAAAAAATGCAAACTATGATCACACTTAACGGTTCATCAATGAATCGTGATTCCTGGAAAATATTTAAAAATATTACTTCAGTCCCGTTGAAAAACCAGCAAAATGATGTTATAAATGTTTCTCTGTCATAAGACAAAAGGCATGCCGAATGATAGAGGCATGCCGAAGGGAGCGGATTATGAAAAAAATAGTTCTGCTGATGCTGTTGCTGCTGGTTTCGCTGTCCTGGCTCATTGCTGCGGAACCCGCAAAGGCAGTCACTGTCAAGATCAAACCGGCTCTGTTGGTGATCGACATTCAGAACGCCTATCTACCGCGCATGGACGAAAAGGATAAGAAGCTGGGAATGGAGATGATCAATTACTACATAGAACTCTTCCGAGCCAGCGGCTTTCCGGTCATCCGCGTCTACCACACCAGTCCGAACATGGGGCCCAAGCCCGACAGCGAGGAATTCCAATTTCCTAAAACGGTGGCCATCCGGGACGACGATCCGAAAGTGATCAAGAACTTCGGTAACGCCTTTAAGAATACCGAACTGGACAAGTTGCTGAAGACCAAGGGATGCAATACTTTGTTCCTGTGCGGCCTCAGCGCCGTAGGCTGCGTCCTGGCCACCTACCACGGCGCCATGGACCACGACTACGACGTGTTCATGCTCAAGGACTCCCTGATCAGCCACGACGCCGCACTGACCAAAGCGGTCCAGGAGATCTGCAAAACCATCGATTACTATGCTTTAAAGCTGGTGCTGGAGAGCGTAGGCAAGTAAACGGACGCAACGATTACCCAGTGCTCAAGCTGCTGGGGTAGAATGTCCGCACCTGGAAAACCGTCAATCCCGGTTTTGCATCAGGTTCGGGTCGGAACAAACCTATCCTTGTCATCAGCCAGCAACATCTCCAGCCTGCAGCTTTCAGCGTAAGAATCTTTCAGAAAAAGAGCGTTCGGGTAAAAAATCGCTGGAAAAAACTGTTTTTTCTGCTGCCAAGGGCCAATAGGTGGAGGATCTGGGCATAGGCGGGGAAAATTGATAAAGCGCGGCGTTGAGATAATAGTGGAACCGCTGCGGCACTCCCCGACAGGTTTGATATTCAAAAAAATAAAATTCGTTAAAAAATTTAACTTTCGTCATGGATTCACCTCCCTGGTGAATGGCATTGCCAAGTTGGTACGGGTTCTTCGAGCCGGACTCTCAACCGTTCTTCATGACTCAGTCAAAACTGTCAAATAACTCAAT
>JAPKZL010000118.1 GCA_026393795.1 Candidatus Aminicenantes bacterium
CAGCTCCTGATCGTTCTTTCGCCCATCCCTCTGGGCTGCGTGGGCGGCATTTGGCTGCCCCTCTGTTTTTTTCTCTTCGCCATCTTTGCTCTGCTGGCTTTCATGGGGCCGCAGGCGCCGTACAATTTTATTTACCAGCGCCCCATACGTATACTTTTCATTATCTTTTTTCTGTTTATCGTTTTACAGCTGATCCCTTTGCCTCTATTCCTGGTCAAATGGCTTTCTCCCGGGGTATTGCCGATCCTGGAAAACCTGTCCGGTTCCCTGCCGGCTTTCCATAGCCTGAGTTTGATCCCGGCCGAAACGCTGCTGGCTCTGGCACGATTCCTGGTCTATGGCCTGTTTTTCATCGCCTTGCTGCGTTTGGACTGGGATAAAAGGGACGTATTCATTTTATTCGGGACAGCGGTCGTTTCCGGAGTGGCGCAGACCATTTTCGGCCTTTTTAAATTAGGCCAGGGCAACAGCAAGTTTTTCCTTTTTTTCATGGCCGACGATCATATCCCCGGATTTCTGCGCGGCACTATATACAACCCCGACCATTTCGCCTTTTACCTGGAACTCCTTTTCCCACTGGCCCTGGGGCTGTTGTTCGCCCGGCTGCACATCTTTGATCCCGAGCAATCACTCCGGGAAAAGATCCTGCATATCGCCGAAGACCGCCCGGTCATTTTATTGTTCCTGGCCGCCATCGTTCTGGCCGCCGGCATCTACCTGACCGGCTGCCGGACCGGCATTGCCGTCCTTGTCCTTTCCCTCTTATTTTTTACCCAAATGTCGATCTATTTACGCGTCAATTTCAGCGCCCGCCGCCATCTGCGCCTGGTCTTCATCCTGGCCACCTTGCTGGCCGTTTTCGTCGGCTTGCAGAGTACCTTAGATAAATTTCTATCTGGAAGCTATTTTGATGTTGGCGGACGCATCGACTACTGGAGCAACACCCTGACCATGTTCAGTGATTTCCCCGTTTTCGGCACCGGTCTCGGCACTTTCAAATATGCTTACTTTCTCTACGGCAAAGAGACGGGCTTTGTCGACCATGCCCACAATGAATATGTCGAGAACCTGGCCGACATGGGAGCTTTGGCCGCTTTGGTTTTTTTCGCCTTGTTGGCCATGCTGGTTTTGTCTTTGCTGCGCATGTGGATCGCCCGCCGTCACCCCGAGATCAAGCCGGTTGTGCTGGGGGTGCTGACCGCCCTGTTCGCCGCTTTTTTCCACTCGTTTTTTGATTTTTCCCTGCGCATCCCGGCCAACGCCTTTTTGTTCATTATGCTGCTGGCTCTGGGTTTGAAAGTAGTCACCCACAGGCATGAATTCAGCGATGAAAGCAAGTAAACTTTTTATTGCCGTGGCCTTGGTCCTGGCTGTTTTTTTCCTGAGCCAGTTCGCGGCCGAGTCTCGTTGGCCCCAAACCCGAACCTGGGAAAAAGTTCCCTGTACCGGCCTTTGATTTCAAAACATTTTCGCTGTCGAGCCGCATCTATACCGAAACTGCTTTCAGCTGGCTCGAAATCGGGACAAGCGCTGCCAGCGAGCCGGCTGTAAAAACGAGCATGACACTGCTCCTCAAGGCCCTGCGCCGGAATCCCCTCGATTACCAAGCCCGCTACTACCTGGCTAAAACTTATTTGCAATTCAGTGCCGTGGACAACGATTATTTCGATTTGGGCGTGCGCGAACTGAAACGCGCCGCTCGCATCCGCGGCAGCAACAAGCAGATCGCTTTGGATTGCGCCAAGATATTTTTCTCCCTGTGGCCTTTCCTGGAGGACGACGACAAGACGTTTACCTCGAACCTGCTTGCCGCTGTCATGCCAACGCTGTCGTGGTCCGAATTCAGCCCCCTGGTCGAGCTGTGGGCTCTTTACGTCCAGGATACGCCGCTGCTCATGGAATTGCTCAAGGACAAGCCCGAATTTTTCGGTCCTGCCGCCGACCAGCTCGTTGCGGCGGCCATTCCTATTAAGCAGCGCCGCCAACTCCTGGCCCTGCATGAAGTGTACAGCCTGGATGCCATGGAACGGCGCTATAATGAATTGAGCCTGCAGGGGCAGATCGGCCTCCAAGACGCCCGATCCTTGCTCGAGCAGCTGCGCCAGCTCAAGGGCTATTTCCGCCTCCAACCCGAGAGCGGTTTTGTCCCCGAAAAATTTTTCAAGCTGCAGCAAACGCTGCTGCTGGAAGTCATCTCGGGTTTGTTGACCGATCCCCAGGCCAAGGCCGACCCCCAGACGGCATCGTGGATCAGGGATTATATCCTGATCTACATCGCCGACCATTCCGGGCTCAATGATCTAGATGAGTTGCAGAAATTGCTTGAAGAAAATGGCTTTTTCAAGGAAAACGATTTTCCTTCGCTTTATTTGAAATCCCTGATCGCCTACAAAAAAGGCAGCTATGGCGACATCATCGCCGAGATCGAATCATTGCGCAAAACCATCTCCTTCGTCAAAAAAGAGCAATTAGTCGATTACACGAATATCCTGCTCTTGCTGGTCGATTCTTATTACAGCAGCAAGCTGTTGACCGCGGCCGAAGCGATAGCCAAGGAGTTGTATCTGGACCAGCCCGAAAATCCCGACGTCCTTTACCGCGTCTTACGTGTCCAGAAAATACTGGGCGATGAAGGGGCGCCCGACAAGGTCTTGAACGAAAAACTCGCCAAGGTCGAGAACAGCCGCTTTCTGACAGTCGCCACAACCAATAGCGGTTACGACGTTTTTCTCTTCAACCAGCCCTGGATCGAGATCATTTTCGACCCCGCCTGGCTCGCCCAGCTCAAGCCCAAGCAGCTGCTACAGGTGTTCGTCGGCAACAAGATCGCCTGCGAAAGTTACGTGGACGGTTTGCCTGAAAAGATCGTCATCGGGCCGCCGTTCACCGATATCGAGCGCAAGGTCAGGGTGCAGGTTACAGTTATCTAAGTCGGTTGACGGTATACGGTATACGGTTGACGGTAGACGGTAGACGGTAAGAAACAAGAAAAAGAAAACCGAAAAATAAATAAAAAATGAGTGAGAAAATTGGGTTCAGGGAATTAAAAGTTTGGCAAAGAGGTAAGAAATTGGCAGTGAGGATTTATGAAATATCAGGGAAAGGGAAATTCAATAATGATTTTAGCTTGAAGGATCAAGTACGTAGAGCTGCAGTTTCAATTCCGAGTAATATTGCCGAAGGAGACACTTTAGGCTCAAACAAACAATCAATAAAGCATTTTCATATTGCCAAAGGTTCATGTGCTGAATTACTGACTCAATTTGAGATCGCCCAGGAGATCGGTTATATCCCAAGTGAGATGGTGACTGAAATTCAGGAAGAATGCCTGGGGCTATCTGGAATGTTGGAAAAACTGATTAAAGCTCGTTCATAACATCTCTTTTTCTCTTACCGTACACCGTATACCGTCTACCGTAAACCAATTTCGTATTGCCAACCATCCCAAAATTTCCTATAATAATGGAAATTCACATTGAGGTCCCTCATGAAACTCAATAAAAAAGACCTGCGTCGAAATATCGCCAACCTGTCCCTGGTCACTCTGGGCTCAGTTATAATGGCGATCGGCTACTCCCTGTTCCTGATCCCGCACCACTTCGTCCCCGGCGGCGTTTCAGGGATAGCCATGATCATCAACTACTTCACCCGCATGCCGCTCGGCACCCTGATCATGGTGCTCAATATCCCGGTCTTCATCGTCGGCATCAAGATCATGGGCCGCAAGTACGGCTTGCGTTCGCTGCTTGGCATGGTGGTCTCGTCGCTGCTCATCGATTTTTTCCACGAGGTGCTGCGGCTGAAATCGGCCACCGACAACGCCATCCTGGCCGCCATTTACGGCGGGGTCATGCTCGGCGTCGGACTCGGGCTGGTCTTTCGCGGCCGCGCTTCGACCGGCGGCTCCGACGTCCTCGGCCAAATCCTCAACCGCTGGACCGGCATGTCGGTGGGTATCGCCATCATGCTCATCGATTTTTTCATCATCTCGGCCTCGGGGCTGGCCTTCAGGAAGCTCGAAGCGCCGCTCTATGGCTACATCGTCCTCTTCATTTCCTCGCGGGTCATCGACATGATCCTGGAAGGCTGGAACTATACCAAGCTGGCGATCATCACCTCGACCAAGACCGCGGAGATCCAGGAATTCATCCTAAGCACCCTCGACCGCAGCGGCACGGCGCTGAAGTCGCGCTCGCTCTACCTCAACCGCGACGGCGAGACGATCATCACCGTCATCCACCGCAAGCAGCTGGCCGAGCTGCGCGATTTCATCAAGTCGATTGACCCCGGCGCCTTCGTCATCATCAATGACACGTATGCGGTGCTGGGCAAGGGGTTTAAAGCCACCCAAGTCAGTTGAAATCGGTGTACGGTATACGGTAGACGGTGGACGGTGGACCGCAAGATATGGAATGAATTTCCTTTGTAGGGGCGGTTCGCAGCACCAATCATCCGCCTATCCTGGTTGCCCTCACTATGATTTTAACCATTTCAAAAAGTTTTTAAAATCATGTAGTGAGGCAATCCCTAAGGGGTGGATAGATTGGGCTGTCCCTAAAGGGCGAACCGCCCCCTACATGAGGCGATAGAGTGCTGCGCTTCCAGCAACTCCTTTTCAACCGCTGGGCGTTGCAGCGCCTCCTGTTTCAGGAAGTGGTAGGCCAATTGCGCGGCAGCGATCAAGTCTTTCGTTTTTAGAAGATCAAAAAACCCTGCCTCTCCGTCCGCCTTCTCGTTACGCAGCAGCCGGTTCAAATTAACAAAACCGGTCTCCAGTCGCTCGGGCAAAACGAAGCTGAACTCCGGGTCAGCGGCGCGAAAAACCTCCCGGATCATGAGCTTGGGCGTGTTGGCCGGCAGGCTCTGGCACAAGCGGCTGGCCGGGTAGGGGACGATGAACGGCGCATGGGCCAGCAGGGAGAAATTGGGAAAATCGCGGTGATAGGCGATGATCAAAGCCAGCTCGGTTACGAACTCTTCCCAGGTCGAATCGTTGTCGCTGCTGATCCAGTAATGATAATGGCGCAGGCCGTATTTCTCAAGCCTGGCCAGCAGGTCGGCGAATGCCGGCAGTGACGGCAGGCGCTTGCCCAGACGCTGTCCCCGCTGCGGCAGGAAGACGTCGCTCCCCAGCCAGAGGAGAGGCCGGCTGTCCAGGTACAGCTCGGGATCGGCGACCAGCGCCAGAATTTCCTCGTTCGCCCGGCCGTCGTTGTGAACCAGCGCTACCGGCGAAGTCTGGATGCCGTGGATGCGAAATCCGCTTTTCTTGATCAGGGCGAAGACCGCCGCCGCGTAGGCGGGGTCCTGCAGGATGTCGTCGTCGTTGATGTTGACGGGGATGCATACAGGGGGTAGGGGCGACCCGGCGGGTCGCCCTGGCATGTCGTGGATCGGCATGCCAAGGATGCAATCAGGGCGTTCCAACGGAACGCCCTTACTATTGACTTTGTCTTTGTATGCCTTCAACAGATCTTCGGCCTTGGTCAACGGCAGCTGGCGCAGTTTGCTCCCCTGCACATGGCAGCAGAACAAACAGCCGCGGCCGCAGCCGCGCGAGAAATTCATCTCCAGCCCGTGGCGCAGATGCTCGCGCTGCATGAAAGCGAGATCGACCTGGAAGCGGCTGAAATTTTCCGGTCGCACGATTTCGTCGAAAGCGGACATGGCGATGAGGCCGGGCTTCTGCCAGAACCAGCCCTTGCGTTCGAACAGGGTTGAAGCGTCACCCCGGTTCAATGCTTCCAGGATAACCGGCAGTTCCAGTTCGGCTTCGCCCCGGATGAACAGGTTGATCTGCGGCAGGTGATAAACAGCAGCTAGGGGGTGCAGGGTGGGAAAAGGGCCGCCGGCGGCCAGCCAGCCTCCATACTGGGCCTGAAAATCGGCCAAAAACGGCCTCAGGGCGGGCAAAAGGTCCTCGAAAATGGTAAACCCCGCCATATCGGCCGAAAGCGCTCCTGGGGGCAATTTTGGGCTTGGCAGGCGGAGCGGCATAGGCGCGGGTTGGAAGCCTTTGGCCTGGAGGTTGCTGGCCAGGAACAACTGCGCCGCCGGCAGGCCCATGGTTTTCCAGCGCGGGTCGTTGTCACATCGCGGGAAAAGCAGGTTGAGCGAGCGTATCGGCTTGGCCAGCGGCTCCAGGGCGGCCGGACAGGGAAAAGCCCCGGGTGCCGATTCGACCAGCTGTTTATCGCTTCCATTGTATTCGATGCAGAGTTGAGTTCCGTCCGCGTAAAAGCGGCTGAGTGTGATGTTCCGGTTGAAACGGACATTCAAAAATTCGTGCTCAAGTCCTTGCTGTTCCAAGAATACCTGCAAGCGGTGCAGCGCGGCCAGAAGCGCATGAAAGGTGAATTCGCCCGGCTCGTAGCGGATCAGCCATTTGCCAGAGAACTGAAAAACGGTTTTCATATCAGTGACGAGCGGCAGGGGTAGGGGCGGTTCGCGAACCGCCCGTACATGAATAAAAATTCCAAATTCCAAGCACCAAATTACAAATAAGCACCAAGTTCCAATGTTCGAATGACCAAAATGAAAATGATCCCAAGAAGTCTGCCCAGGTAGGGAACGCAAATTTGCGTTCCCTACGGAAGAAACACTTTATTGCTTTCGTTTGGGTCATTGGAATTTGGAACTTGGAATTTTAGTCGCACTATAGGTTTCGTGGTGTCCGAAGGGCAACGAAACCTATCTAGTGTGACTATGGGAATTTGGAATTTGCGATTTGGAATTTTATCTTATCGCCTTGATGGTCCTGTCCCAGCGCGTCCTGGTGAAGAACCTGACCACGGTCAGGGTAAGGTCCTTGATCTTGTAGATGAGGCCGGGGGTCAGGTATTCGTCGGATCCCGACTGGTAGGACCAGTAGATGCGCCAGGG
>JAPKZL010000119.1 GCA_026393795.1 Candidatus Aminicenantes bacterium
GAGCAGTGAACAGCACGTGGCGGCGGCTCATGAAAATATGTATTTGCTAACTATAATATTGGCAGGAATAAGGCTCATAATATTTTTTAAAGTTCGGAAAACGAAAATTTGTTAAGTTTAAGCCGGCTGGCTAGATCATCGAAAGTATTTGCTGAACATGATGACACGGCATTATTCCAAAAGCCCGGCTAAAATTTTCCATGATTCAATTTTGACAATTCACTTTTACGATATTAAAATTAAATTACGAGATGCAATGAAGAAAACTATTTATGGTGCGGCATTTTTAGTGATCTTTGTTTGGTTAACCTATTTCTTTTTCGGACAGCAGGAGATCGAACGCGAGTACGTCCAGGTCTTGAACATCGAGATGCTGGTGCGGGTGATGAAGGACGGCCGGCCGCTCGCGGGCCTGCAGAAACGGGATTTCTCCCTGTTCGAGAATGGTCAAAAGCAGGAGATCAACGGATTTCTTGAAGTTCACCGGCGCATCACTCCTGGCGAAACGGGGGAAAAAGCTAAGGCCGAAAAGGAGGCTCGTCCCGGCCGCCTGTTCCTTCTCTTTTTCTGGATCAACGACCCTGCGGTCAAGGTCGGCGAAGTGCTGAATTATTTTTTCAATTCCATCTACCGCGAGGGCGACCGGGTAATCTTGGCCGACCAACGGCATTCTCTCGAGATCAATTCTACAGCGGAAAAAGACGCAAGGGTAGCGGAGTTCAAAGCCGGCTTATCGGTTTTAAGCGGGGATCTGCTAACCGCCAGGAGAAGATTCAAGTCGGATATCGAAGCTTGCTTGCAACTCTATATAACCTGTCTCGATGCCCAAAATAATACCAAATATCCCCCGCGGTGCGATCCTGAGACTGTGGCTCTCCAGTATGCACAACTCCTGAAGGAATACCGGATGCAGAACCTGACACCCAATGCCAACCAACTCGAAGCAATGAGCCGCTCTCTGGAGGCCATTGACGCGGACAAGTGGGCGCTGGTTTTTTTCCAACATGACACCCTGCCGCTGTTCAACACCGAAAAATTGAAATTAGAGGACTACCATTTGCGGTTGGGGTCAACGATCAATTCGATTGATAAAGTAAACCGCGATCTCCTTTTTCCCGTGGAAGCCAGCCTCCTCGCCGATTCCCTGCGCAGCCGTTTCATCCAGACCAACACCCAATTCCACCTGCTGCTCCTGGATAGACAGCAGACGCCGACCGATGTGGATCCCACTTCCCGGTTCGGGGTCGTGAACCCGTTCCCGGTGTTTTCCAACTGGGAAAAGACCTTTCGCCAAATGGCCGAGGCCACGGGCGGAGAGATCATGGACGGCAACCAGATGAAGGAAGCGTTGGACGAGGTGGCCGGCAGGGAAGATGTCTATTACGTGTTCACCTATGCCCCGACTGCCGGGAAAAACCGTGAGCGGCGGATCGATATACAAGTTGGGCGTGAGAGCGTGCAGGTCATCCACGGCCGGCGCCTGGAGATGGAAACCCTTCCCCAGATCAGGCTGACGGCAATCGAATCGGTCCCGGGGAAGGTGCACCTGGACCTGGAAAACATTTACATGATCGGCCGTGGCGGCTTGCGCTCC
>JAPKZL010000120.1 GCA_026393795.1 Candidatus Aminicenantes bacterium
CACCGCGGCACGCGCGTGCGCAAGATGCACTCCTCCTACCGCTCGACCTTCCGCACCATCGGCGACATCCCGCTGGCCATGGTCGACCGCCAGAAGATCACGCCGCTGCGCCAGGACTACAAGCGCCGGCGCAACGACCGCCGCGTCGACATCCTCCCTTTTTTCGAGGAAAAGGTTGGCATGCTCTACTACTACCCCAACATGCAGCCCGACATGATCGACTCCATGGTCGACAACGGCTACCGCGGCATCGTCATCGCCGGCACCGGGCTGGGGCATGTCAACAAGCCGCTTTACCCGGCCATCGTGCGCGCCGTCGAAAAGGGCGTGACCATCTACATGACCGTGCAGACGCTCTGGGGCTACGTGCACATGTTCGTCTACGACACCGGCCGCGACCTGATGGCCAAGGGCATCATCCCGGCCGAGAACATGCTCCCGGAAGTCGCCTACGTCAAGTTGGCCTGGGCCCTGGGCCAAACGACCGATCTCGGCAAAGTAAAAGACCTGATGCTCACCCCCATCGCCGGCGAGATCACCGAGCGCGAGCCTTACAACGGTTATTTAATATTCCAGGGCGGCATCCCCGAGGTCGAAGAGTTCATCAAGAAGTTCCACAAATAAGGAAAGTCTTTTTTCGCAGGAACAAAATAAAATCGCTGAAAAATAATTGCTTGCTAAGATTTACTTGAGGAGCGGTTGAATTGTATTGACATGCGCAGGCTATTGATTTACGCTTCCAATCAAGCAAAGAACAGAGATAAGGAGGGACCCATGAAACGCATCATCGCGCTGATCGTCACGTTGTTAGCGCTCTTTTCGGCGGCGCCCGGAGTGATTGGACAGCAGGGCCAGGACCGGGCTACGCGCCCGACAACGCCCCCCAAGCCGGGTCTGGATCCGACCGTCACCATTCTCGGCGATCATAAGAAACTGGATGTCGACGGCGACGGCGTTTTCGAGATCGAGGACCTCGCCATTTTCGACCGCACGCCCGTCTCCCTCAAGTCGAACGTGGACCTCGTGCTCGTCCTCGTGGAATCCCGGCTGGTTCCGGCTCACTCCGGGCCGCCCGGAGACCGCGCGATGGGCCGGGCCGGGTACTCCTCCCAATGCTTACTCGACCGCCTGGATCAGTTCCAGAAAGACCTCCGCGCCGACGGCTTCCCAAACCATCTCGTCAAGGCCCAGGTTTACAGCGGTCCGGCCCATCAGGATGGCCAGACCGTAATCGCGTTGCGGCGCCTGCTCCGGGCCTTCCGCGACAAGTTCCCGAATTTCAAGGGGGTCATCTTCGTCGGCTCGTTCCCCGAGCCCATGCTGGTCCGGAAATGGGTCTGGAAAAAGCCCGCGGAGGGCCTGACCATCGGCGGCAAGGTCTGCCCCGCGGGGACCGAGTATTTGCGCATCAAACCGGAGATCATCTCCGAGAGGTCCGATCTCGTCTTCGCCGACCTGACGGGAAATTGGGAGGCGCTATTTCGTCGAGGCGTTAATGATATCCCCTCGATCGAGGCTGTGCCGGATCAAAAGCTTGCCGCGGACGGGCCGAGGGCCGGCAAGCGGATCACTTCGAGCCAGTTCAACCAGGCCTTCATCAGATTCAATGACTTGTTCTTTATCGACGATACGGACCTGACATTCAACTCCCATTCCGGCAATCTCGATTTCACCATAAACGCGGTTCTGAAGCATCCCGAGATGACCGAACAGAATAAGATCGCGCCGAATCCGATCGCCCGGCCCGAAATCTACGTCTCGCGGATCAACGCCCGCCACATCGCCATCAACCCCAAACCCAATTTCCTCGACATCGACGGCCTGGGATTCCTCGACGCGAACGGGAAACCGCGGACATATCTGTCCCCTTATTCGCTCGGCTCCGGAGCGATGATCTGGTATCGGGACGCGGAGCTGGAGCTGAGACTCCTGATCGATTATTTCGACCGGAATCACCGGTATCGGACGGATCGTCCAGGGGGACCGACCATCAATGCCGCGGCGATCTCCTATGGAGACGGGCTCGCCGGGGCCGTCAACGACGCGCAGTGGATGAAAGACCAATGTCCGGACATGCGGGTCCGGACCAAGGAGAACGCGAGCCTAGTCGACTATATCGAATGGTTGAAGGGCGCGGGCACGGTCATGTTCATCGACGCCCACAGCGGCCCAACGGGCTCCGTGTTCGGACCCGACTACGGCGGGACGGTGGCTTTGGAGCGTGCCCTCGGGCCCGGCCTATGGAAATGGGAAATGGCCGGGGCCGGACCCCAAAACGGCAAGTATGTCGTAACCTATAAGCCGGGGTTCAGCCAACAGGGAGGGATGGCGGATTTCTACGTCGGCCGTTCGATCTACGAGAACGGTCTGCTCGCCTCGAGGCGGCCGCGCATCTACATCCACAAGGGTTGCCAGGTCAATTCGCCCGAAAACGCGGATGCCACTCCCTACAGCAGTGAAACCTACGGTTCCTTCCAGAACGCGGAGTGCGTCCTGTTCTATCTGAACGGAGTGGCGGTCGTATCGAGGGCTAAGGTGTTCTACGATGCGCCCCGGGATTTCATCAAGGGCCTGACCGCGCCGAGAGGGCACGTCGGCAAAGGCTGGGAAGCTTACTATCGGTCCGAGTGCAACGACGCCGAGCTGGCCAAGGATCCGGCCGACTGCAAACGGTCCTACACCTGGAGCATTCTGGGCGACTGGACCCTCCAGGCGAGGTGACGCGTTTTTCTCAAGATGAACGGGGACGGACTAAGAAAATGTGAATTAGTTGGTTCGTGATTCGTGCACATGTTCGTCTACGACACCGGCCGCGACCTGATGGCCAAGGGCATCATCCCGGCCGAGAACATGCTGCCGGAAGTGGCCTACGTCAAGCTGGCCTGGGCGCTGGGCCAGACCACCGATCTCGGCAAGGTAAAGGATTTGATGCTGACCCCCATCGCCGGCGAGATCACCGAACGCGAGCCCTACAACAGCTATTTGATCTTCCAGGGCGGCATCCCCGAGGTCGAAGAATTTATCAGGAAGTTTCATAAATAAAAAAGGCAAAGCCAACCTTATTATTCGTTATCTAAAATGTTGGAAATTCATCGTGCAATCTTTTAAAGAATTGAGAGATAATAATTTATGCAAAATTATAAACGCCGTTGCCAATTTCCGTTTCGTGAGCTGAGCCTATAATGGAAGGAGCTGAAGGTTTTCTTCAAATCGAAGCGGAGATGCGGTCGCTGGCGTACTGGTGCAATATGGCGCCGATCAGCGTCTGGTAGGGAATTCCCGCGGCAGCAGCTTTTTTCTTGATGCGCTCCAGGTCTTGCGGGGTAATGCGAATGTTGATGCGATTGGCTTTTTTGAGGGATTCCGCGGCCGCCTGCTGCAATTCTTCCCGCTCTCCGGCAGACATGGGCATGCGTTTCAACTTGCCTGCTGCCAGCTCCGCCAGGGTTTCTTGCATCTCTTCCCGATCGTCCATTTTATCCCTGCGCTTTGTGTTTTTAACGGTCACCTTT
>JAPKZL010000121.1 GCA_026393795.1 Candidatus Aminicenantes bacterium
GCAGGGAGGAGCTAAGGTCCCGGCTGAAATCATGGACAAATTGCGGCCGGGAAAATTACGCCGCTTTTGGCTTGAAAAAAACATCGATCCGAAAGAATTTCCGATCTATCGTTTTCCGGAGCATTCGCTCAAAAAGATAAAAAGAAGGCTGTTGTTTCCGTTGCTGGACAGGCCGGAGCAGTGGGCAGGGTTTTTTGGGCGAATGGCGGTTACAAAATTCAGGATGGTAAGTAGAGTGGTGAAAGGGAAATGAGATTGAGCTCGGTGTAAGGTAAAAGGTTTAAGGTACAAGGTAAGAAAAAAAACAAATAAGAAAAATGGCCGAAGCTAAAGGATTCAGGGAATTGAAGGTATGGCAAAGAGGGAAGGCACTGGCAGTAAAAGTGTATGAAATTTCAGGCAAGGGAAGATTTAATTCGGATTATGGTTTGCGGGAGCAAGTTCGCAGAGCTTCTGTCTCAATTCCCAGCAATATTGCAGAAGGGGACACTTTAGGCACCAACAAACAATCAATTAGGCATTTTCATATTGCCAAGGGATCTTGCGCCGAACTGATGACCCAGTTCGAGATCGCCAGTGAAATCGGATATATTCCTCATGAAATTTTCGCAGAGGTTCAGGAAGAATGCTTGAATTTATCTGGGATGCTCGAAAGATTGATCAGGGCCCGTTCCAAAGTTCATTAAAGTGCCTTTCTTACCCTGACCCTTACACCGTTAACCTTGAGCCTAGAAAATTGCTTTTTTTTTGCCTTTCTCACCTTCTACCTTACACCCTACACCTTACACCGAGTTAAATGATCAAGTTATTGTATTGTCTTTCCCACCTTACACCTTCAACCTTATACCTTAAACCAATTTCAAATACCCTATTATTTAATTTAGATTTATAATAAAATAATGTTCCTTGGAGGAAAACACCGACCATGCACAAAAAACTCATCATATTAGTTACTTTGGTTATAGTTCTAAGCTCGCTGTCGTTCTCCGCCGACCCGTTTTATACCAACCTGCTGAACGAAGGCAAAGCCCTCTATCTTGCTGGGAAATACGATGAAGCCCTTGAAGACTTCAAGATCGCCGAGTTCGGGCTGATCGATGAAAAGGAGTTTGTACCCGAGCTCTATTTTTACTATGCCCTGACGCAATACAAGAAAGAGGCGCTGGCCGAGAGCAAGTTATTGCTGGATAAGATGAAAACCGCGGCGGGTATAACGGATATCAATACGTTGCCGCGGCCAAAGGAGATTGAGCGCGACCTTTACATCATGCTCAAGGCGCAGCAGTATTTGGACCAGCCCGCCGCCAAGAATTTTTCCCTGGTCTTTTTCAACCTCTTTTATCAAACCTGGGACTACATCAGCCAAAGCAAGTTCCCGCTTGCCGAAGCCAACCTTGAACGCCTAAAAAAGATCGCCGGTAATGACCCCAAATTGCCTTTCCTGCAGGGGTTCCTGGCCTTCCAACAGCAGGATTATAAAAAGTGCATCAAGCGTCTGGAAAAGATCGCCGAGCGACTGGGCGAGGAATTCCGTGAAGCCGCCTCCTTTTACCTGGCTTATTCGCACTTGAAGCTCGGGAATGCCGGCGAGGGCGAAAAATACGCGCGCAAGATCAAGGACCCTGACTATGTGCACCGCCTGATGCTGCTGATGGATGAGATAAAGGCCGCCAATCTGAAAAAAGGAAAAAAAGAATAATAAAATCAATTCCCCCCTTGCAATCGGCGAAAATTGCGTTATAATACAGTAGTAGAATAATATGGAGGATTAGACCATGAAACAAAACTGGTTAAAGCAGGTCAGCATGATGGTTCTGTTATCTTTTATTATAGCCATTTTACCCCAGTTCTCTCTGGCCGAGGAAACCGTCGGCAAGCTGCACGGCTTCGTTTATGGCAGCGACGGAAAAAAACCGCTGGCCGACGCCGTGGTGCTGATTCGCGAAACCGTTTCGCAAAGGGTCTTCCAGTCGGAAAAGAGCAAAAAAAGCGGTGCCTATGAGATCATCAACATCCTCCCCGGCATCTATTCCGTCGGCATTCAATACAATGGCAAGGACTACAATGTTGATGTGCTGCTGAAGATCGAACCCAAGAAGCAAATGGCCTGCATCACCCTGCCCAAGGTAGAGGAAAAGCCGGGTTATCTGATCCACTGCAAGTCGCCCAAGTGCTTTTTCATCACCCCTTGCGGCTGGGCGTTGGTCGCGGGTGTCACCGCCGGCGTCACGTACGGCATTATAAAGATAGTTGAGAAGCAAACCAGCCCGACGGGGATATAGTTCTAGTAGCCCTCGGTATACGGTTTACGGTTTACGGTTGACGGTAAGAAAAAAGCGATTCATGAAATTTTTTTTATTGGTTTTTTCCTGATAAATTGGTCTGAATCACTTGCCCATGAGGGGCGAATGGGGTAAAATTGACCATACAAGTAATGATGGTATGAAAAAGCTCAGACAATTTTTATCTTATCTCAAGCTTGGCTCAAATGGTCATAATTCCCTCTTTTTTCTTCACCGTCCGCCGTACACCGTCTGCCGTAAACCAATCACTGTCTTATTTCTCATCCTGACCCTAACACTAACACTTTCTTCAGATGATTTCTTTGCTGTTAAAAGCAAGGTCATCTCCGATTCCCAATTCAAGCTTGGTTTTCTATATTTCACGCCGTTGTTGATGGTGGATAATGTCGGCTATACCAGCAGTATTTATACCTACGAAGCCCAGGAAACTCCCGACTGGACCGGAGACGTGGGAGTAGGGCTGCGCGCTTCGGCCATCGTCGCCAACCGCCTTATCCTGCAAGCCGAGGATCTACCCATTTATTCGTTTTACCTCACCAACAAGGATCTGCGAACATGGGGCAACCGCTTCAAGGCCGCTGCTTATTCTTATATCGGTCCGTTCAACTTGAAGGCCGGCTACAGCCGAAATGACTTGCACCAGCGTCCCAACTTGGAATTCAGCCGCCCTTATCGCTATAGTGATCGCGAGTGGTCGGAGGAGGTCGATTTCGGCCGCGATTCCAGCCTGTTTTTGACCGCTTATGGCCGCTTCAAGCAATTGCAGTACGATGAAGCTCTATATGCGGATGCCTATAATTTAGCCGATCGTCTTGATCATCATGAAAATACGTTCGGCTTGCGGCTGAACAAGGTCGTTTTCACCCGCACCCTCCTCTTCATCAACTACGAATTGACCAATTACGTCTTTACGGCCGGCAGCGAGCGCGACAGCAGGGCCCAGGGAATGTATCTTGGCGCCCAATTCCCCGAGATGGGCATGCTGCAGGGAAGTTTCCAGATCGGCATGAACCAGTTCGACCCCGGCAATCCCCTTTACAAGAGCGTGAGTCGACCATCGGGCCGCGGCGACGTCCATCTGACCTTGATGGAGCGCCTGCGCATCAGCGTGTTTTACGAACTGCAGACCTATTTTTCCTATTATTCCAACGATTTATTTTACAACAACCAGAGTTTTGGCGGCGGCGCCGAATTGTACCTGACCAGCTTTCTGAAAGGCGGGGCCACCTACCAAGATGGTCGGCTCAAATATTTTTCTTTTCTCGATTTGCAGCTCCAACGCAGCGACCGCGTGCGCCAGCAGCGTTATTACTTGGCCGTCCCCCTTTTTGGCAGCATGTCGCTGGGCTTTGCCTATAACATCTATCGCCTGAGGTCCGACGTTCTGAATCTGGATTATACACGCAGTTTCTGGGGAGGTTTTATTTCCTATGGGTTTTAATAAAAAAATTAGTGGTAGTGATAGTGTTAGAAGCATGCAATTGGAAAACTTTATAAGAGTGATATTTTGTTTTTTTCTCTTACTATCACTACCAATATCACTATCACTTCTTTCTATCGATCTGAACGCCCAGACCAGGACCGGCAGCGGCCAGTCCTATGAGTACCAGATCGGCGCCAAGGACCTGCTGGAAATATCGGTCTTCGAGGTGCCCGAGCTGAACATCACCGTGCGCGTTTCAGAGAACGGCATGGTCACCCTGCCCCTGCTGGGGGAGATCAAAGCCGAGGGCATGAACCGCGCCGAACTGGAAAAGCAGATCGCGGCCAGGCTGGAAAAGAACTATTTGAAGAATGCCCAGGTGACCATCTTCATCAAGGAGTTCCAGAGCAAGAAGATATCGGTGATGGGTGCGGTCAAGGAGCCCGGCATGCACGACCTGATCGGTCGCCAGAGCCTGCTGCAGGTCATTTCCATGGCCGGCGGCTTGACCGACCAAGCCAGCGACACGGTAAGCATTTTCCGCCAGTTCAGGAACGCGCCCAGCCAGTCGTTGCTCATCAAGCTCGATGACATCCTGATCAAGGCCAACCCCAAATTCAATATTCCCATTTTTCCGGGCGATATCATCAATGTCCCGGGCAATCAGTACCTCGATATTTACGTGTTCGGACAGGTGAAGAATCCCGGCGCCGTGCGCATGAAAAAGGGCTCCGACGAGGTGACCCTGTTGCGCGCCATCGCCCAGGCCGGCGGCTTCAGCGACCGCGCCCGCCGCGGCAAGGTGATGATCACGCGCACGGAAAACGGCGTGGAGAAAAAAATAAACGTCGACGTCAAGGAGATACTTGGCGGCGGCCGCAAGGATTTCGTACTGCAAGCCTTTGACGTGATATTCGTTCCCGAAAGCATCTTGTAGGAGGATTGAGATAAACATGGCCAGCCAGATGGATAACCAGGACTTGTTATTGGAAGAAGGTACCCAGTTCACCGAGATCTGGGAGCTGATCAAGAAAAGGCGTATGATCGTCTACTATTTCGCCGGTTTTGTCCTGCTGGCGGTGATCGAAAAAGAGGGCCGCAACCAAATGGACTTGCTAAACCAGTATTATTCTTTTGAAAACGACTGGATGAACGAATACCTCAACACCCAGCAGCGGGTGCTGACCAGCCGTTCACTGGCCAAGAAGGTCATTGTCGAGCTGGAGCGCCTGCCCGGTGCGGAAGTCATGAAGCCAACGGCCAAAACGGGTACACTACAAAAAATCCTGACCGGCGAGCAAAAGGATATTGACCCGGAACAGCAGATGGCCGGGGCGATTTCCGGTTTCCTGGGCGGTTTGGGTGTGAGCAATATCAAGGACACGCGCCTGGTCGAGGTCACCTATGTTTCGGCCGATGCCAAAATGGCCGCCCGCGCCATCAATACCCTTTTTGACAAGTTCATCGAGTTCAACCTCGAAATGAAAGCCGAGTCAACCAAGCAGGCTTCCGAATTTCTCACCGCCCAGATCGAGGAGATGCGCCGTAGCCTGGCCCAGAAAGAACAGGAGCTGCAGGAATACGGCAAGCGCAAAGAGTTATACTATTTGCGCGGCGAGGACAGCACCGTGGTGCAGAAACTCTCCGACATCAACGGTGCCTACACCGCCGCCCAGATCGAGCGCGTCAACCGCGAGGCTACCTATCGCGAACTCAAGGGGACGGCCATTGACAACTATTCCGACGTGCGCAGCAGCGCGTTGATCACCGGTCTGAAACAGGAGTATTCGGCCAAGGAATCGGAATACAAGCGCAAGTCGCAGATCTTCCAGGACTCCTACCCCGAGATGCAGCGCTTGAAGTCGCAGCTGGAAGGGCTGCAGAAGCGCATCAACGAGGAGACCGTCGATGTCGCCCGCAAGGCGCTCAGCCAGGCCGAAACCGAATACCAGGCGGCTCTGAAGAAAGAGAACTACCTGGCGGAGATGCTCAATCAGCAGAAGGGGAGTGTGGTTTCCTCCAATGCCAACGCCATTTACTACAACAGCCTGAAGATCGAAGTGCAGAACATGACCAACCTGCTCGATTTCCTCACCCGCAAGCAAAAGGAGTCGATGCTCAGCTCGCGCCTGGAAGGACTCAATACCAGCAACATAAAGATCGTCGACCGCGCCGAGATACCCGTGAGTCCTTTTTCGCCCAACAAGCAGCGCACCCTGCTGCTGGCTTTGATGCTGGGCATCGGCGGCGGCATCTTCCTCATTTTCGCCCTCAACTACCTCGACAACACGGTCAAATCGCCGGAGGAGGTGGAGAAGCTGCTGCACCTTCCCGCCTTGGGTTTTATCCCGACCGTGGGCGCCAGGGCCGGACAATCCTATTACAACCAATACTATTCGGACCGCAAGAAACAGCAGAACGAACAAAAGCTCAAAACGATCGAAATGGTCAACCTCAAGGAACCGGAGTCGACTTTTGCCGAGCACTACCGCAACATCCGCACGTCGCTGCTCCTCTCCACCCCCGACCAGCTGCCCAAGGTGTTCGTGGTTACCTCGGCTTTGCCCCAGGAAGGCAAGACCGTGACTGCCATCAACCTGGCCGTGGCCTTCACCCAACTGGGCAAGAAAGTGCTGATCCTTGACTGCGACCTGCGCCGGCCGCGCGTGCATAAGATCTTCCGCATTAAGAACACTGCCGGGCTCACCTCGTTTCTGGTCGGCCGCAGCCCCATCGAGGACATCATCTACCGCTTTCCGGGCGAACCCAACCTGCATGTTATCCCCTCCGGGCCGACCCCGCCCAATCCGGTGGAGCTGGTCATTTCTAAAGCCATGAAAGAGATGATGGCCGGGCTGCGCCAGCACTACGACTTCATCTTCATCGACGCCCCGCCGCTGATGGGCATCCAGGACGCGATCCTGCTCGGCGAGCACGCCGATGGGCTGTTGCTGGTAGCCTGGGGGGGGAAGACCCCTCGCAAGGTGATCGAAAAAGCCAAGACCGAGATTGAAAAATTCAACATCAAGCTCTTCGGCGTAATCCTGAACAAGGTCAACCTGCGCCGCTTTGCCTACGCCTATTCCACTTACCACTACAAGTACGGCGAATACCGCGGCGACGAGGAGAAGCGGAGCGAAAAATGATCGATTTGCACGGCCATTTCCTCCCTGCTGTCGATGACGGGGCCGGCGATATGGACACCTCGCTGGCCATGCTGCGTTACGCCCAGGCCGACGGAATCGAGACGGTGGTGGTCACGCCGCATACCTGCGGGGCATTGTCCTTGGTAAAAGAATTTGGCAGCCTGCGCCGCAAGTGGGCCGATTGGCTGGAAGCCGTGAAAAAAAGTGATCTTCGAATAAAAGTCGTCAGCGGCGCTGAAGTCTATTTCACCTCGGAACTGCTGCCGGTGTTAAAAGACAACCGCGATGTGCTGACCATCAACAATGGCTCCTATTTTCTATTTGAGTTTCCCAGCGATTATGTTTACGCCCACAGCAAGGATTTTATTTTCAAGGTCCTGACCGAGGGCTTCATTCCCATCATCTCCCATGCCGAGCGCAACAGCGAGATCCAGCGCAGCATCGGTATTCTGCGCGAGCTGGTCAAAGCCGGCGCCTTGTGCCAGATCAACGCCGGCAGCCTGCGCGGCGATTTCGGCGACGCGGCCCGGCGCAGCGCCTATGAGCTGCTGCAGAACAACCTGGTCCATGTCATTGCCTCCGATGCCCACGACCTGGAACGGCGCAAACCAGAACTGGCTTTTGTTCGCGCTTTGCTGCCGCATCTGGATGCAGAAAAGGTCGACCTTTTTTTGAATGACATCCCCGCCGCCATCATTGCCGACCAGGCTGTCCCCGATATCGGCGAGCCGCTCTCGGAACGCCAGAAGCGCACATTTTTTGATCTCTTTAAAAGACACGATTCATGAATAAAACGACCCTGCGCATTTTTCTCCA
>JAPKZL010000122.1 GCA_026393795.1 Candidatus Aminicenantes bacterium
CACAATATCAATAAACCACCCAATAACGAACACGACAACATTACAAACCGCTACATCAGCGACCGCTTCCTGCCCGACAAGGCCATCGACCTCATCGACGAAGCATCGTCGAAGCTGCGCATTGAAATGGATTCCCAACCCGAAGAGCTGGACGAATTGGAGCGCCGGATCATGCAGCTGGAAATCGAACGCCAGGCGCTGAGGAAGGAGGACAGTCGCGACGCCAAGGAGAAACTGAAATCCCTGCTGGCTGAGTTGGAGCAGCAGAAGATCATGCGCGATAAGATCAAGTCCCACTGGCAGAAGGAAAAAAGCCTGTTGCACAAGCTGCGCGACCTGCAGGAAGAAACCGACAGGCTGCGCCTGCAGCAGCAGGATGCCGAAAGGCGCAACGACTACGAGCTGGCCTCGCAGATCCAATACGGCAGGCTGCCTGAAAAAAAGAAGGAAAGCGCAGCGGTGCAGGCGAGCCTGGAGAAACTGCAGAAGGTAAAGAAGATCCTGACCGAGCAGATCGGCGAAGAAGACATCGCCGAGGTCGTGGCCAAATGGACGGGGATCCCGGTAAGCAAACTGCTCGGCGGCGAAAAGGAGAAGCTGGTGCGCATGGAAGAGATCCTGAAGCAGCGGGTGATCGGGCAGGATGAAGCGGTCAATGCCGTCTCGAGAATTCTGCGCCGGGCCAAGGCCGGCCTGCAGGATCCCCACCGCCCCATCGGTTCCTTCATTTTTCTCGGACCGACCGGCGTAGGCAAGACCGAGCTGGCCAAGGCGTTAAGCGAATTCATCTTCAACAGCGAAAAAGCCATGGTGCGCATCGACATGTCCGAATACATGGAAAAGCATTCCGTGGCCAAGCTGATCGGCGCCCCTCCCGGCTACATCGGCTATGACGAAGGCGGGCAACTGACCGAGGCGATCAAAAGGAAACCCTACGCCCTGATCCTGCTCGACGAGATCGAAAAGGCCCACCACGACGTGTTCAACCTGCTTCTGCAGATCCTGGAAGACGGTCGCCTGACCGACGCCAAGGGCAAAACCGTCAATTTCAACAATACCATCATCATCATGACCTCGAACCTGGGGTCGGAGATCATCCAGGAGCAAAGCGATTACCAGGAGATCAAAGCCAGGGTGCAGGAGTTGCTCTACAAGTATTTCAAGCCGGAGTTCCTGAACCGCATCGACGAGATCATCACCTTCAAGCCCCTGACCCCGGAAAACATAGTGAAGATCGCCGGCCTGCAAATCGCGCAGCTGCAAAAATTACTCGCCGAGCAAAAAATCACCCTGACCGTTTCCGAGCCGGCCTTGGCCCAGCTCGCCGCGGCGGGCTTTCATCCCTCGCTGGGCGCCCGGCCGCTGCGCCGCGTCATCCAGCACGAGATCCAGGACAAGCTGGCCATGATGATCCTCGACGGCAGCCTGCCGGCCAACGCCAAGGTGCTCGTCGATTACAAAAAGGAAAATTTCGTATTCAAGGCCAGCGCCGGGGAAGGATGAATTTTCGTATCGTTACAAAGTAAACTATTTACAAAAAGCGGCCAAAGTGGTAAAATATAATATAGCCAAAGTCAATATCAACAAGGAGGTAACAACTATGGCTGATAAATCTTTCAACGCTTTTAAAATGGCTCAGCAACAGTTCGATAACGTTGCCGAAAAATTGGATCTGGACCAGGCGACCAGAGACTTGCTCAGAAACCCTTTAAGAGAATATCATTTCGCAATCCCGGTCAAAATGGATGACGGAACTGTTAAAATCTTTCAAGGTTTTCGCGTCCAGCACAACGACTCGCGCGGCCCCTGCAAGGGCGGCATCCGCTTCCATCCCCAGGAAACCATCGACACGGTCAAGGCGCTGGCCACCTGGATGACCTGGAAGTGCGCCGTGGTCGATATTCCCCTGGGCGGCGGCAAGGGCGGCGTCATCTGCGATCCCCACAACCTGTCGATGAAGGAGCAGGAGCAGATCTGCCGCGGCTGGGTCCGCCAGGTCGTGCGCAACGTGGGCCCGCTGCAGGATGTCCCCGCGCCCGACGTCATGACCAACGCCCAGCACATGATCTGGATGATGGACGAGTACGAAAAGCTGAGCGGCGGCAAGTACCCCGGCTTCATCACCGGCAAGCCGGTCGGCATGGGCGGTTCGCTGGGCCGGACCGAGGCCACCGGCTACGGGGCCGTTTACACCCTGCGCGAAGCCCTGAACGAGATGGGCATCGACATCAAGAAAACCAGCGCCGCTTTCCAGGGATTCGGAAACGTTTCGCAATACGCCGTCAAATTGTACCAGGAATACGGCGGCAAGGCGGTGTGCGTGTCCTATTGGGACCAAAAGGAAAACAAGTCCCATACCGTGATCAAGAAGAGCGGCATCAACCTGGAGGAATTGCTCGGCATCACCGACAAGTTCGGCGGCATCGACAAAGCCAAAGCCAAAAACCTAGGCTATGAAATCGGCGACGCCGAAGCCTGGATCCAGCAGGAGGTCGACATCCTCGTCCCGGCCGCCCTGGAAAACCAGGTCAACGCCAACACCGTCGAGAAGATTTCCGCCAAGGTGAAGATCGTTCTCGAAGGCGCCAACGGCCCGACCACCCCCGAGGCCGACGAGGTCTTTAAGAAGAAGAACATCTTCGTCATCCCCGATTTCCTGGCCAACGCCGGCGGGGTCACCTGCAGCTATTTCGAGCAGGTCCAGTGCAACATGAATTACTTCTGGACCAAGGAGGAGGTGCTGAGCAAGCTCGACAACATCATGACCTCGGCCTTCCATGCCGTCTACGCCTTGGCCAAGCAGAAGAAAGTATATATGCGCGACGCCGCTTACATGATCGCCGTTTCGCGCGTGGCCGAAGCCTGCAAATGGCGCGGCTGGGTATAAGCAGCACAAAAACCAATGGGGGATGTCTGGGCATCCCCCATTTTTTTCGAGCCTTATAGCAAATTCTAAAATTTGTTAGCTTTTTAAAACAAATTTTGAATTTGCTATCTAAGGCTCTTATCCAGCTATGCTGGGTTAGGGGGAAAAATGGAGCCAAGTAAAACGAACCCGCCGCAAAACGCCATTGACAAATTGCTGCATGACATGCGCGAACGGGCCAAGGAGCTGAACTGCCTTTACCAGGTCGAAGAGATCCTCAGCAAAACATCCCATGCCTCCCTGAAAGAAACTTTAACAAGCATCATTCAGACCATCCCGTCCGGATACCAGTTCCCCGAAATTTGCCAGACGCAAATTATTTATGAGAACTCCACCTATAAAAGTCCCGGTTTCATTCCTTCCACCCGCATCCAAACCGCGACGATCACCGTCGACGGCAAAGCCGTCGGCAGCATCGAGGTATCCTACGCCAAGGAAGTGCCGAAATCGGAAAACAGCTATTTTTTAAAGGATGAGCAGAAATTACTTGATACGATTGCGGAGCGCATCGGCCGCTCGATCATGCATTCCAAGCTGGAGCAGGTATCCAGGGAATGGGAAACAGCCCAAAAAGATCTAAAGGAAAAAAACAAGAAGGAATGGATGGTGGTAACTGACCTGCTGCGCCAAACCGACCAGCACCTTTATATCCACCTGGGCCGTAAAATGATTTATTATTTGTTCTGGAACGGGGTCAAGGAAGCCAAAGAACTATTGAATACCCTCAGCAAAGACCAGGACGATGGGTTTTCAGAGATCGTCAGTGAAGTCAACCGTCCCAGCCTGAAGAAATCACACCTAGAAACCATTACCCTGAGTGACGAAACTTTTAAAATTGCCGCCCAGTATCTTACCGACGAGGAAATACTGGCCCGCCTGCAAAAATGGATCCAGGAGGAAAAAGCCAGTTTTCTGATCCGGACCATCAACAATATCGACCTGCCTTTGGCGGAAATTATCAACGTCATCAACCAGTTCCACTACATCAGCGGCGGCAATTACGATCTTTCGCCGCCGACAGAAAAGGGGCTACGCGTTTCGCTGATCCGCCGTTTTTTTTCCGATCAGCTGGAATTCATCAATATCGCCAAGAACCACATCGAGGTGCGCCATTTTTACGATCTCATTCAAAAAATTATTTACCCGCTCAACGGTTATGGTCGTCTGGGAGGAAAAAGCGCCGGCTTGTTTCTGGCCCAGCAGATATTAAGCAAGCCGGGCGAACATTCCGCCATTCTCGGCAATTTGAAATTCCCGAAAACCTGGTACATCTCCACCGATACGATTCAAAATTTCCTCGATTACAATAACCTTGAGGAAGTGGTCGAACAAAAGTATAAGGAAATCGATCAAATCCGCCTTGAATATCAAAACATAGTCCAACTTTTGAAGAACTCTCATTTTCCGCCCGAAATCATCAAGGGATTGTCGGTCGCGCTCGACGACCTGGGCGACAAACCCCTGATCGTGCGCAGTTCGAGCCTGCTGGAAGACCGCATGGGAACGGCATTTTCCGGAAAATACAAGAGCCTTTTCCTGGCCAACCAGGGCAGCAAGAGCGAAAAACTGGAGGCCTTGACCGACGCCATTGCCGAGGTCTACGCATCCATTTTCGGTCCCGATCCGATCGAATATCGCATGGAAAGGGGGCTCTTGGATTTCCCCGAGGAAATGGGCATCATGATCCAGGAAGTGGTCGGCCAAAAAGTGGGCCATTATTTTTTCCCGGCTTTTGCCGGCGTGGCCTTCAGCAACAATGAATTTCGCTGGTCATCGCGCATAAAAAGGGAAGACGGACTGGCGCGCATCGTCCCTGGCTTGGGCACGCGCGCCGTCGACCGGGTCAGCAACGATTACCCGATCCTGATCTCGCCCGGGATCCCGAATTTACGGGTCAACGTCACCCCCGAGGAGACACTGCGCTATTCCCCGCAAAAAATAGACGTCATCAATCTGAAGACCTGCACTTTTGAAACTATTGATATCCGGGCGCTGCTGGGCGAATACGGCTCCGAGTACCCAAACCTGAAGCAGGTGGTTTCGGTCTATGAAGACGGCCACATCCATCCCCCCAGCGCGATCAACCTGGATTTCAAGAAAGACAATCTCTTGATCACCTTCGAGGGGCTGTTGACGCGCACGAATTTCTGCAAGCAGCTGCAAACTATCCTGAAGGTACTCCAAGAAAAAATAAACACGCCGGTGGACATCGAGTTCGCCTCGGACGGCCGGGATTTCTACCTGCTGCAATGCCGGCCGCAGAGTTCATCGGAAGGGAATATACGATATCCCCGAGGAACGGATCATTTTTTCTGCCAACCGCTACATCTCGAATGGAAAGATCCCCGACATCACCCACATCGTCTACGTCAACCCCGACGCCTACAGCAAGCTGGAAAAAGTGGAAACGATCATGGACGTGGGCCGGGCCGTCGGCAGACTGAACGGCCTGCTGCCCAAGCGCCAGTTCATCCTCATGGGGCCGGGCCGCTGGGGGAGCCGCGGCGACATCAAGCTGGGAGTCCCGGTCACCTATTCCGATTTCAACAATACCGCCGCCCTGATCGAAATCGCGCGCAAAAAGGGCAATTACGTCCCGGAATTGTCGTTCGGCACCCATTTCTTCCAGGACCTGGTCGAATCCTCCATCCGCTACCTGCCCTTGTATCCCGATGACGAGGGGGTCATGTTCAACGAAAAATTCCTCCTTTCCGCGACCAACTACCTGCCCGATATGCTTCCGGAATTCGCCGGCCTGGCCGACACCATCCGCGTCATCGATGTTCCCAAGGCGGCGGCGGGTAAAATACTGCGCGTGCTGATGAACGCCGATCAGAACGAGGCCATCGGCTTCCTGTCTACACCGGCCAGCGGCGGCGAACCGGTCAAGGAGCGCCGGGAGCATTCCGAAAGCGTCATGTTCGTCGCGGAGATCGAACAGGACGTGGAGAGCATGACTGTTCGACTGAATGGTCGCGGCTTCATCGAAGTCGTTCCGGCGTGAAGGTGCCGGAGTTGCAGAGTCAAGCTGCCGCATGC
>JAPKZL010000123.1 GCA_026393795.1 Candidatus Aminicenantes bacterium
GAAAACGGGTATTTTCATTTTCCGCTCACTTCTATTTTCACCTGCGGGTTTTTCTGGCGCTCCGCTTCGCTGCTTTTGTCGATGAGGGGTTCCTTTTCCCCGTATAAAAACGACTCCACGTGGGCGGCATCCACGCCGTAATGAGAGACCAGGATGCTCTTGACCGTTTCCACCCGCTCCTTGGCCAGGCGAAGGTTGTATTCCTCATTGCCGATGCTGCAGGTGTAGCCGCGCAAGGTGACAAGGTATTCCGACTTGGCGGCAATGAAATCCTTGATGGCGGTAAAATCAGCGCTGTGGTCGCCCTTGGGCTGCTTGCTGGCAAAATCGAAGAAAATGTCCACCTTCAGCGTGTCTCCGGCCGCTTCTGCCGGCTGGGTTTCGGCCGGCTGGGCATTTGCATTTTCCTTCTCCTGGCCCTCGATCTGCAGGGCGTCGACGACAGGGATGCTCTCCTTTTTCTCGGTCGCGGCCGCGGTTTTCTCTTCGCCGGCCGGGAGGATCAAGACCGAATCGTTCACCCTGACATCCATGTTGACATCGAGTATTTTCACTGTGGAATTGGTGTTTTCGGCTTGGATGACGATAGCCAAGCCGACGATCAGCGGCGGCAGGTCATCCTTCAAATTCCGGCAGATCAGCAGGAAGGTCCCCTTGGCGACCACCCCCTGCCCCAGGTCGACGGTGACATACTGGGACGTGGAGGAGATGGAAGCCGGTATGCCCATCGACAGATCGGTGTACATGATTTTGCCCTTGACGGTGTTGGCCGGTATGCGGGCGAGCAAATAGTCGATTTTTTTTGCAAAAACCGTCGGCTCGGGCTTGAAGGGGACGGCGAAGTCGCCGATGTTCACCGGGTGGCAGCCCGTTTTCAATTGGATGACCGCCGTGTGTTCTTCGACGTTGGTGACTTCGGCCAGCGACTTTTTAAGGAAATACCGGCCAAGGCCCCTGATCGACTTCCCCTGGCTTATGATCATGAGCTGGTCCCCGACCTTCAGCCCGTCCTTTGCCCCCTGGCTGACGATGAGGCTGTCCTGGTCAGAAAAATCATTACGCAGGTCGACCGGCTTGTACGCCGCCTCGATGCGGATATCCTGCGGCATGCTGTCCTTGATGAAATAGGAACAGTTCAGATCGCTATCCGAAATCAGCAAGGCTTCTTCCAAGTATATATAGGTTTTCTGCAGATTATAGATTTTCTTGGCTTCTTGCGCGTTCACCGCCAGCGCCAGGATGAATAAAGTGAAAGTGATAAAAAAAATAGTTTTTTTCATTGTCGCCTCTCCTGTTTGCTTGGAATTGGCATTCTGGGGCTTTTTTTCCCATTATGCTAAATCTAATAAATCAAAAATAAACTTTTGTCAAGTTTATCGCCGCTCCAGCGCCGAAAAACGGGTTCGCCCGGGGTTTCCCCAGGGTTCAGCTCACATGCCAAGCAATTTCATGCTGAAATGGGAAAAAGAGACGAAAACAAGGCTTTTAAAGAGAAAATAGAATACAACGGTGGCGATACTCCTCTTCACGCTGATCTTGGTGAAATGGGCAATGCCCAGAGCCAGGGCCAGAAGATACCAGAGCGAGAAAAAATCAAACTGGGCGAGCACGAGGTAGGATAGGCTCCGGAAGTCCAAGGCGGGAAATAAAATGGTCAGGCCGGTATGCACGAACATGGTTTTCTGAATCGCGACCAAGACGGCTCTCACGACCCCGCCTAGGAACATATCCAGCAGCGACGCGTGCGCGACCGCGGAAAAATAATGGCTGAAATCGCCGGCGGCACCGGCCACCTTGAAAAGCAGATAAACGAAAAAAGCCGCCAGCAGCAGCGTAAGAGCCGCCAGGGGCAGCTGGGTCAGCGCTCCGAAGAGGCGCTGGCCGGGAGTGAATTGATCCAGGCTGGCCAGCTGATCTTCGCTCAACTTGTCGGCCATTTCCGAATCACGGATGAATTTCGCCCCTTCCGCCTTGGTGATAGGATAGGTCACATAGGTGACGATGGCCATGGTCAGCAGGATGAGGGCGAACGCACCCAGCCAGCGCTTCTTATCCATGACCCGGCCGATGGTTGGGCCGGGATTATCAATGATTCCCCTGCAGATTTCCAAAAATTCTTTCATCTTGCCTCTCCTGTCCAATGCGGTCGAATCATGTCACCGCATTTTTCTGTCGAATGCATGTATACGCAACCGGCCGCGATTGGTTGTCGCGTCAGCCGATTTCCGGTATAATTGAAAATCAATCGCTAGTCAAGGGAAAAAAATGAATTACAATTTTGCGGAATTGGAAGCGAAATGGCAGAGGCTCTGGCGGGAAAACGGGACCTTCCGGGCGCTCGCCGAGGGGAAAAGGCCGAAATACTACTGCCTGGAGATGTTCCCCTACCCCTCCGGCTCGGGCCTCCATGTCGGCCACCTCAAGAACTACGTGCCGACCGACGCCTTCTGCCGCTTCAAGAGCATGCAGGGCTTCAACGTGCTGCATCCGATGGGCTGGGACGCCTTCGGCCAGCCCGCCGAAAACGAGGCCATCCGCCGCGGCCGCAATCCGCGCGCGATGGTGCCCGAGTACGCAGCCACCTACCGCGAAACGCTGATCAAGGCCGGGTGTTCCTACGACTGGGAGCGCGAGATCAATTCCAGCCTCCCCGAGTACTACAAGTGGACGCAATGGATCTTCCTGCTGCTCCTGCGCAAAGGGCTGGCCTACCGGGCTACCGCCCCCATCAACTGGTGCCCGTCCTGCAAGACCGGCCTGGCCAACGAGGAGGTCAAGGACGGCCGCTGCTGGCGCTGCGACACCCTGGTCGAAAAGAAGCCGATGCCGCAGTGGTTCTTCCGCATCACCGCTTACGCCGACCGTCTGCTGGCCGACCTGGAGAAGCTGAACTGGTCCGAGGGGATGAAAGAGATGCAGCGCGACTGGATCGGCCGTAGCGAGGGGGCCGAGGTCGATTTCGCCATCAGCGGAGGGGATGCCCGCATCCGCGTCTTTACCACCCGGCCCGATACCCTGTTCGGCGCCACCTTCATCGTCCTGGCCCCGGAGCACCCGCTGGTGAAAGCGATCACCGCCGTGGAACAGCGCGACGAAGTAGACGATTACATCCGCAAGGCGCAAGGCGAATCGGAGATTGACCGCTTGAACGCCGAACGCGCGAAAACCGGCGTGTTCACCGGCGCTTACGCGGTCAACCCGGTCAACGGCGCCAAGATCCCGGTCTGGATTGCCGACTACGTCCTGATGGGCTACGGCACCGGCGCCATCATGTGCGTGCCGGGCCACGACGAGCGGGATTTCGCCTTCGCCAATAAATTCCACTTGCCGGTTGTGCAAGTGGTCAGCCGCGACGGTTCGACCTACGACCTCCAGGCCGCCGAGCCGGCCGAGGGGATCGCCGTCAACTCGGGGCCGTGGAGCGGGCTGACCACGGCCGCGTTCAAGCAGGCGATCGGCCGTTGGCTGGAGGAAAAGAAGATCGGCCGCCCGACGGTCAATTACCGGCTGCGCGACTGGCTGATCTCGCGCCAGCGCTACTGGGGGGCGCCGATCCCCATCGTCCATTGCCCGGCTTGCGGCGAGGTGCCCGTTCCGGAGTCGGAGCTGCCTGTGCTGCTGCCCGAGGTCGAGAACTACCAGCCCACCGGAACCGGCGAGTCGCCGCTGGCCGCCATCCCGGAGTTTGTGCGCAGCCGCTGCCCGAAGTGCGGCGGCGCCGCTCGGCGCGAGACCGACACCATGGGCGGCTACGCCTGCTCCGCCTGGTATTTCCTCCGCTTCGCCGACCCCAACAACGAGGCGGCCTTCGCCTCGCGCTCAACCCTCGACTACTGGCTGCCGGTAGACGTCTATACCGGAGGTATCGAGCACGCCCGCTCCCACCTGCTCTATGCCCGCTTCTGGACAAAGGTCCTGTTCGACGAGGGATTGCTGGGTTTCGAGGAGCCCTTCCTGACCCTGCGCAACCAGGGCTCGCTGCTGGCCCTGACCCCAGGCCGCCGGCCGCGGCCCCCACAACAGGGACCGGGAGTGCCCCAGGTGGCGGGCAGCGGCAACGACGAGAAGATCGTCGACTGGATCGTGCTCAAGCACGACGAGCGCGAGCAATACCCGGCCGACCAGGTCATCTGGCGCTGGGCGCGCATGTCCAAATCGAAGGGCAACGTGGTCACCCCGGACGACATCACCGGCCGCTACGGCGCCGATTCGCTGCGCGTGTACGAGATGTTCGTTGCTCCCTTCGAGGACAACGTCCAGTGGAGCGAGGAAGGCATCCAGGGCTCGCACCGCTTCGTCGCCCGCGCCTGGCGCTGGCTGCAGGCGGCGCTGCCGCTCTGGCAGCCGGACTGGCGCGCGGCCTTGCCGGCAACCATGACCCCGGACGTGCGCGCCGTGCGCCGCAAGCTCCACCAGACGGTGCAGAAGGTCGGGGTGCAGATCGAGTCCTTCCAGTTCAACACGGCCCTGGCCGCCATCATGGAGCTGCTCAACAGCATGTACGCCTATGCGCCGATCGAGAAGGAAGCGCTGGCGCCGCCAGGGGCGGACGCCGCCGTCGTTTCCGAGCTGGCCGAGACCCTGATCCTGCTGCTGGCCCCCTTCGCACCCCACCTGGGCGAGGAAATCTGGCAGCAGCTGGGCCACGAAGCGACCGTCTACCGCGCTCCCTGGCCGGCCTTCGACCCGGCCGTGGCGACCAGCGACAGCGTCACCGTCATGATCCAGGTCAACGGCAAGATCAAGGACAAGGTCAGCGTCGTGCTGGACAGCGCGGAGGAGGAGGTAAAGGCAGCCGCCCTGCAAAGCGACAAGATCAAGCAGCTGCTGGCTGGGCGCCAGATCGTAAAAATCATCTTTGTCAAGAACAAGATGCTGAGCATCGTCTGCAAATGTTAGTCCCTTATAGCAAATTTTCGACTATAGTTAAAAAGAAAATTTGCTATCGAAGGGACTTATATTGCCAAGCAATGAAACGCGGTCCATGGTTGCTACTGCTGGTTTCCCTGCTCAACCTGCACTGCGGCTACCACCTGGCGGGGCGGGGGCGGAACTTGCCGGCTGCGGCCCGGACCGTTGCCATCCCCGCCTTCGTGAATGAAACTTCGAACTTCGGCGCGGAACGGTTCATCAGCGTCGCGCTCAGGGAGGAATTCCTCAGGCGCAGCCGCCTGCGCCTGTGCGCGGCGCCGGAAAAGGCCGACCTGCTGCTGGAGGGGAGGATCAGCGCCTTCGAAACCGTTCCCGTCGCGGCCAGGCGCTGGGAAGTCCGCGTCAGCGTCCATGTCCGCCTGATCGACCTGAAAAAGAACGAGCTGGTCTACGATGGGAGCGGGCTTTCCTTCCGTGAAGCGTACACAGACGACGAAGCCCCCGTAGGGGACAAAGCCGCCTTGGGGAACGAAGTCGCCAAAGGCGATTTTTTCTCACTGGCGGCAGCCGCCCGGGACAAGATCGCGGCGAAACTTGCCGCCGGCATCGTTTCTTCCATCCTGGATAATTTTTAATGCCCGAAACCACTTTTTTCAATTTCATCAACCGCGTGCGCGGCGAGAAAACCTCCCCGCCCTTGCTTGTCCTTCACGGCTTCAACGAGTACCTGGGCGAGCACGTCATCGCCGAGATCAGCCGCTCCTTCGGCCAGGATAAAACCGAGTTCAATTTCAAGCGCTATTATTTCGACAGCGAAGAGGAAAACAGCTGGGAAGACATCCTGGACGAAGCCAACAGTTCGAGCTTTTTTATCAGCGCTAAAAAAATAATCACCGTGGCCATCCGCAGCGAAAAAAAACTGGCATTGAACTCCGCCGCCAAGGAAGCCATCGCCCGTTATCTGCAAAAACCCAATCCCCATGCCACCTTGATCGTCTATGTTTCCCTGGACATCGGCCGCGACGATTACAAGCAGTTGAAAAAAGGCAAGCTCGAAAGCCTGCTCAAATGCTTTCAATCGCCGCAAACCATTGTCATCGACCTGGACAAGACCCCCGAGCTGGAAATAAAAAACTACGTCAAGCAGTACCTGAAAGAACGCAAGATTACCATCACCGTCGGGGCCATGGAAAAAATCCAGGAGATCAAAGGCGACGATTTCATCTCGATCATCCAGCAGCTGCCCAAACTGGAGGCGGCCGCGGCCACCAGCCTGAGCATCGACAACGAGGAAGTCGACGAGCTGATCACCGGCATCAACTCCCATTCCATCTGGGATCTGACCGAAGCCATTGAAAGGGAGGACGCCAGCGCCTACCTGGATATTTTGAAGTACCTGTTCATCAACGGCATCAAGCCGAGCTTCATCATCGGCACCCTGATTTCCTATTATCACAAGATTTACACGGCCAAGTTCCTGATGAAGCACCATTTTTCGATTCCCGACATCGGCAAGGTGCTGCAGCAGCCTTCATTCATCCTGAACAAGTTCATCACCCTGGTCAGGAATTTTCCCGACTTCAAGATCCAGGAAGTGCTGAAGCTGATCTACCGCCTCGATTACGAATCCAAGACCAGCGGCGAGGACTCGGCCCGTATCTCCCTGCAGAATTTCATCTTCCAGGTGAAGTTTTTAAAAAAGTAACGCCGGCCCATACCTGACCGTCACCAGCTTGTGAAATAATCTTATTTTAGATAATAAACCTTTACTGAGTAAGGCAAATATGCTAATCATCTACATATTGGCGGAAAATGGGGATAAGGATTGAACATAAATGAGTAAAACATTCGACCAAAGCAAAGATGAAATAGCCAAACTCTGTCAGTACTTTACCACCAACCGGAAAGCCTTCTTCGCTTCAGGAGTCAAGGAAGCCCATATACGCCAATCGCTCATCGATCCTTTTTTCGAGGCCCTGGGCTGGGACATGCGCAACGCTTCCATGGCCGCGCCGCAATATCGCGAAGTCATCACCGAAGACAGCTTGGATGTGGAAGGCCAACAGAAAGCTCCCGACTACACCTTCCGCGTCGGTACTCTACCGAAGTTCTACGTCGAAGCCAAGAAGTGCGGCGTCAATATCAACATCGACATGGGACCTGCCTATCAACTGCGCCGCTACGGCTTCAGCGCCAAGCTCGCCCTGTCCATCCTTACCGACTTCGAGGAATTGGGCGTGTACGATTGCGCTTCGCGCCCGCGGCCCATTGACAAGGCCAGTCATGCCCGCATCCAGTATTTCGGGTTCAGCGAGTATCCCGACCGTTGGCGCGAAATCTGGGACATCTTCTCGCGCGAGGCCGTCTGGTCCGGATCGTTCGACCAGTATGTCGCCTCCAAACGCAAGCGCGGCACTTCCGAGGTGGACAGCGAATTTCTTAAAGACATTGAAGGCTGGCGCGATGTGCTGGCGCGAAACCTCGCCATTCGCAACAACGATTTGTCGACCGACGATCTCAATGCCGCTGTTCAAAAGATCATTGACCGGATCATCTTCCTGCGCATGGCCGAGGATCGCGGCCTGGAGTCTTACGGACAGCTGCTCAAGCTCTGCGAGCAGCCGGACATCTACAATCGTTTTATGGACAAAGTGTGCCAGAAGGCCGATCAGAAATACAACTCCGGCCTGTTCCATTTCGAGAAAGAAGCGGGCGTCTCCGAAGCGCCGGACTCGCTCACCCCCGATCTGACCGTGGACGACAATGTACTCAAGCCCATCCTGCAAAACCTCTACTTCGAGCACGGCTGCCCATACCACTTCGGCGTCCTGCCCGTGGAAATCCTGGGCACGGTGTACGAGCGCTTCCTGGGCAAAGTCATCCGCCTGACAGCCGGCCATCAAGCCAAGGTCGAGGAAAAACCCGAAGTGCGCAAGGCCGGCGGCGTCTACTACACCCCCGCTTACATTGTCAATTACATCGTCCAGAACACGGTCGGTAAGCAGGTCGAAGGCAAAAGCCCCGTCGATCTTGCCGGCGGTAAAACCAAGTCGCCTTTCCGCGTCCTTGACATGGCCTGCGGCAGCGGCTCTTTTCTCCTCGGCGCCTATCAGTTCCTGCTCGACCATTGTTTGAAATGGTATCTGGCCAACCCTTCTAAAAAATATGACAGCGCCGTTTATCAAAATTCCAAAGGTGAAACCCATCTCACCATCGGCGAACGCAAACGTATCCTCACTACCCACATCTACGGTGTCGATATCGACCGCCAAGCCGTCGAAACCACCAAGCTCTCTTTGCTGCTAAAAGCCCTCGAAGGCGAAAACGACACAACCCTCTCCAAACAGATGACCCTCTTCCATGAACGCGCCTTGCCCAATCTTTCTGATAACATCAAGTGCGGCAACTCCCTTATCGCCTCCGACTTCTCCATGCTTCCCGAAGACCTGGTCCGGGTCAACGCCTTCGACTGGCCCGCCCAATTCCCCGATGCCATGAAATCCGGCGGCTTCGATGCCATCATCGGCAATCCACCGTATATCCCAATCGAAGCGATGGAGGAAAAAGAGCGATTATATTACCAGCGCTCCTACTCACAGGTCGAAAGGAAGTTTGACACATCGATTGTTTTTATTCTACGTGCGTTGCGCCTTGTGAAGCGCTCCGGTTTCGTTGGCTATATCTCTTCAATCACATGGGAAACTGGAGAGAATTACTCTTTCCTTCGGAAACACATGTTTACCGAACATGGCGTCTGTGAGGTCCTGAACTTGCCATTTGATACTTTTAAAGACGCATACGTTGACACAGGTGTCTACATCCTTCATGGCCAGCCTACAAAGTCATATCGGATATACCGCTATCCAAAGAAGACAAAGATTACTTCGCTTGTAGACGTTAAATTCATCAATGTTGATACCAGTTTAATCACAGCACCCGATTACCGTCTAGTCCTCAATCCAAGTGCCCAGACAATACTCATTCGGGCATCACAAAGCCCCGGATTCAAATGTCTGGGCGAAATTACCAAGTCAACTCAAGGCTTGGCTGCAAATCGATTTGAGCGCAATGATTTAGCGCAATCCGATGAATGGTATCCCTTCGGCGAAGATGTACAAGCCTATCGCTATGAATTAGTCGTCAAGGTTAGATCGTTTGCATTCATGCACAATTTTCAGTCACTGAAGCAGTTCTACGCAGCTGAACCAAAAATTCTTATCAGGCGTATTATCAATCGTCAGGATCGGCTTGATGCCTGTTTATGCGATAAACAAATGGTTTTTAAAAAAGACATCAATCCATTTGTGCTAACCATTGCCAAACCAAATACTAAGTTTGTTCTAGGTGTCATCAATAGTCGTCTGCTTTCATATCTTTATGTGAACACATCAGCAATTGCTACGAAAGATGATTTCCGCCAGACGACACTCGCAGAATTACGCCATCTACCTATTCCAATTACTTATGTCAATGCCCCTACGGACAAACAGCGACATGACAAATTAGTGGGGCTGGTGGAAAAGATGCTGGCGCTGACGCCGAAATTGCGAGGGGCCACAGCAGAATCCGAAAAAGCCGCATTGCAGAACGCCGTCACGACGACCGACGCGGAGATCGACCGGCTGGTCTACCAACTGTACGGCTTGACAAAAGAGGAAATCAAAATCGTGGAAGGCAAATGCTGATGATTTCTGAAAAAAGTATTGGGGGGGAGTAACCAAGAAATTGTATAGAAATGAATAAAAAGATTAAGAGAATTAACAATTGGAGTCCTGAAAAGCTAAAAAACTTATCTTATGAAGATTTTATAGATACTTTTGTTTTGGCTATTGAGGATAGAACCAATCTAAAAAGTGGGGACCTTGCGATTGATAATAAAATTATGAAGGGCGCTCCACCTGAATCGATCAATTTGTGCCTAAAAGAAGCGGAACGAAGAAAAATTCCCCTTGCATTAGTTGCAGAACGATTGGTAGGGAGAGCGACTGCTGGGAAATCATTCATTAGTAATTTGATGGCTCCCTCAAACTGGAGAAAATTTGAAATTCAAGCTGCCAAAGCAATAATAAAATGGGTAGAAAGCGATGGCATTAAATTAAATAGAATTGATTTTGATGCCCGGATTATTGGAGAAATAACAAAATCCGTTCGACAGGTTGATTTATGGTTGGAGGCGCCGAACCCCCGACACACTGTTGCTGTTGAATGCAAAGACTACGAATCGGGATTAGTTTCCGTGGAAAAAGTGGAAGCTTTTCATACAAAGTTAAAAGATATCGCTGCAAATAAAGGCATATATGTAACAAAAAATGGATACCAACGGTCTGCCGAAGCAACTGCGGAGCATTATGGTATTGTTTTATTAACGTTCGATTTTGTAGATAAAAATAAGCCACCAATGGATCTAAATGAAAAACAGAGGCTTGAGTTGAGTTTAGCTCAGGGAAATCTTTGGTGTTTGAGGCATAAGGAATCTGCATGGTATTTCAGTGAAACTTAACCTGATAAAATTAAGATCCATAGGGGTTCGGTTTCCAGGTTCCGGAAATCATCATCGATTTGAGAAACGTTCGATTGTCTTTTCAACAGGATTCACGATATGCGTTATTATTAATTTGTATGATCAGATCGTTCAAATGTGCATACACGGAAGCGCTCGCAAAAGGCGATCGCGTCAAACAATTTGTGAACATTGCCAAGGTTGCACGGCGCAAGCTCAGACAGCTCGAGATTGCCGGTCGACTTGATGATCTGAGGGTGCCGCCCGGCAATCACCTTGAAGCGCTCAAGGGGGATCGTTCCGGCCAATACTGCATCCGTATCAACGATCAGTGGCGCATCTGCTTTCGTTGGACGGATTCAGGCGTGGAAAATGTGGAAATCGTTGATTACCACTAAGGAGAATTTATTATGAGCAAACTCGAACCTGTCACTCCCGGAGAGATCCTCCTGGAAGAGTTCCTGAAACCCATGGGTCTCAGTCAATATCGCCTGGCCAAGGAAATTGGCGTTCCCGCTCAGCGGATAAGCGAGATTGTCGCCGGCAAGCGTTCGATCACGGCGGATACCGATTTGCGGTTGTGCCGCTTCTTCGGCCTGTCCAACGGCTACTGGCTGCGCGCCCAGGCCGCCCACGATATGGAAGTTGCGGAGCGCACTCTTAGTTCATCATTAAAAAAGATCAAACCTTGGTCCACATATGCCGCTCAACCAGGTGCTCCATCTACTGCCCGTCCCTCACACGGTTGAGCTTCCCCGTTAGGAGTCATAGGGGTTCGGTCTCCAGGTTCCGGAAATCATTAAGGGCGTCTTTGCTTGCTCTACGTTCGTTTGTTCTGTTTTTTCCTTTTTTGTAAAATCTATTTGACAAAAAAGCCATTTTTTGTTAAATATAAGGCATGAAACGCGAAATCGAAGCCAAACTTGTGCAAATATTGGACCCGCAGTCTCCCAATCGGGTGATTGTGATTGAAGGCGCACGGCAAGTCGGCAAATCCTATCTGGTTAACCGGGTACTGCAATCACAAACACTGCCGGTGCTGGCGTTTGATCTGGAAAAGAAAAAAAGACTGCGCAACCAAATTGATCAAACAGAGGAATTCGCGGATTTTCAAAACCTGATGTTCGACCAGTACGGGCTGAAAAGACCGTCCATCCTTTTTTTCGATGAAGCCCAGGAAAGCTTGAAATTAGCCAGCTACATCCGTTCATTCAAAGAAGATTGGCCCGATATCCGGGTAATTCTGACCGGCTCATCGATGAATCGATTTTTTGCGCAGACCGAACGCATGCCGGTCGGTCGCAGCCAGAGCTTAACCGTTTTCCCCTTCAATTTCTCTGAATTCGTACGCTGCCTTAAAGGCGCGGAATTGGCCGATTTCATTTGCTCGGCACCCGATCAAATCAGCGCTTCACGCCATCGGTTGCTGCTTGAACTTTTCGATCAATATCTGCAGGTTGGCGGCTATCCCGAAGCCGTGCTGGCCCATAAAAATCACCAACCCGTTGCTCCGCTTCTGGATGAAATATTGGCCGGGCTGGAAGAGGATTTTCGCCGCAAGGAAACTTTTCAACCCGAATTATTCCGCAATATCCTGCAGAGCATCGCCAATCATATCGGCAGTCTTTCCAAGCTTACCCAATTTGAAACCAGTAAATATTCAGCCACGAAAATAATTGCCGCCATGAAGGGCTGGCATTTGATTCTGGAAGTAAATCAATCGGCGCTGAATCCGTTGCACACAAAATTTTTACCCAAGCGTTATCTCCATGATGTGGGTATGGTGAATCGCCTGCGTTCCCTGGCCATTCCCCCCATATCCATTCTGGATACCATCGACCCTTTCCTGCGTATCCCTCTGGGCGGTCTTTTTGAAAATGCGCTGCTGATAAATCTGCTGGCCGGGGAGTCGGCCCGCTTTCAGGTCGCAGCCTGGAAAATGGGTCGGAACAGCGATATCGAAATTGATTTTCTCATGGATTTTCCGGAATATGCCGCTAAAATCCCCATTGAATGCAAAGCTGCCGTCTCGCTGAAAAACAAACACTATAAAAATCTCATGCATTATCTCGCTTTGACCAAACAGAAATTTGCCGTCGTAGTTTCCGCCGCTCCTTTTGCAACAATTACTAACGCTGCCAAGCAGACTGTTTTAAACCTGCCTGTTTATCTGGCCAGCAAGGAAAATATCAAAAACTATTATCAAAAAAATCTAAAATAAGTACATTTGGAATGCGGAAAGTCAGAGTTTACCCCACGGTGCTTTATTTATTCGCCAGCACAAAAGTGATTTTAATTCGATTTCCATTCGACTAGTGATAATGTTAGTCCCTTATAGCAAATTCTAAAATTTGTCAGTTTTTTAGAACAAATTTTGAATTTGCTATAATGCTCTTAAGTTACTTATATTGCGAAGCAATGTTAGAGGAAGCTGCGATATTTTGAAGAATGCAACGGGTGAGATTGACATGCGAGGGGCGCTTCATCATGCGCTGAGCCGGGGGCATGGCGGCAAAAAGATATTTTCCGCTTCGCGATTGCCGAGCATTGGTACCAGGTCTTTCATTAATACATCAACAAAGACAAGCCAGGGTGTGATGACACAGGTGTAGGGGCACAGCGCAGCACCGATCCTCGGCAATTTCATGCCGAGCTGATCGGTCTGTCACCCTTGGTGGTGCTGTGCCCTCTTATCGTGATGGTGGGGGTTCTCTATCTGCTGAGGATGACCTGGCGGTCAGGGCGGGGAAAAGGGAGACCGCGTAGAGGGGATAGTTGCAAAAATCACTATCGCGCTTGAAATTCCTGGCTCCGGCCCGCGACAATGCCGTCGGCTTGAACTTCTCGCCGTAAACGCGCAGGCTCCTTTTCTCGCGGCTGGCGCCCGCTTTCACTTCCAAGGGCAGGATGGATTCTCCGCTGGCGATGACGAAGTCCACCTCGGCGCGGCCTGGACTGGTCCAGTAGTGCAGTTCTCCGTTACCGGCCGCAAGCAATTCCTGGGCCGCGAAGTTCTCCACGAAGGCGCCGTTGTATTCCTGGAACAGGCGGTTGCCTTCGATGACGGTTTTTTCGCTCAAGCCCAGGCGCGCTCCCAGCAATCCCACGTCCAGCATATAAAGCTTGAAGGAGCTTTCTTCGCGGTATCCGGCCAGCGGGAGTTTGGGCGTCTTCAGGCTGTGGCATTTGTGCGCCAGACCGGCATTGACCAGCCATTGCACCGAGTCCATGTAATCACGCGCCCGGGCCTGGCCGGCGACGGCGGCAAAGCGGAATTTCTTGTTTTCCCTTCCCAACTGGGCCGGCAACGCGCTCCAGACGCGGCTGTTCTTTATTGCCTCGGCCTTGGTGGTGTGCTTGGCCAAGTCGCGGTCATAGGCGCCGAGAATCTCGGCCTGGACCAAGCGCGCCTTTCCCAGCTCCCCGGTTTCGGAGTAGCGGACGACCGCTTCCGGCATGCCGCCGACGTAGTAGTAGGTCTTGAGCAGGCCGAGCAGGTCTTCATGAAAGCCAGCTTCCAGGGGGGTGAAGTCTTGCTTCTGTTCCAGCAGGCCGCGCAGGCCGGGCCGGCCGATGCCTTCCAGGAATTCGCCAAACGACATGGGCAACAGATTAAGAAAACTCACCTTGCCCACCGGGAAATGTGTCGCTTTCCCCAGCATGGTGCCAAGCAGCGAGCCGGCAGCCACGACATGGTAGTCCGGCGCCAGCTCCTGAAAATATTTCAGGCTGTTCAAGGCTTCCGGGCATTCCTGAACTTCATCGAAGATGATAAGGCTATCTTCCGCAACAATGCGGCTTTCGGTATAAATGGAGAGTTTGTCGATGATCTGTCCGGGGTCAAGGCGGCCCTGGAAAAAATCACCCAGGCGCGGGTCCATCTCGAAGTTGAGATAGACCGAATGGCGATATTCGCTGGCGGCGAACTCCTTGAGAACATAGGTTTTGCCTACCTGGCGCGCCCCGCTGACGATCAATGGCTTGCGGTATGGCGATTTTTTCCATTCCAGCAGCGATGCATAAATGTTTCGTTTCATATGGCCTTAATATCAATAAATGTGAAATTTGTCAATAATTAACTTCATGAAACGTGAAATTATTGTTTTTTTATGTTCAATAAATGTGAAAAATAGTTATAGGGTTTGGTCTCCAGGCTCCGGAAACCATCATCAGTTGGAAGGCACTTGGTCTTTCATTTTAACATCAACAAAGACAAGATGTGATGACGCCGCAGCACCGATCCTCGGCATTTCTATGCCGAGCTAATCGGTCTATCATCACTATGTTTTTAGCGAATTCTAGTATCAGCTAAAAACATCTAGTGATGATATACTTTTACTAGATGATTTCAAAACTTAAAAACGGTTTGAAATC
>JAPKZL010000124.1 GCA_026393795.1 Candidatus Aminicenantes bacterium
CAAGCCCGCCGAAAATTCCAGCAGCACCACCCGGCCCTTCATTTTGGCCAGGCCGACCGGGGAACCGTCCAGGCCGTTGAGCTGGAAGGGATAGGCGGGCCCGTTGGCGGCAAGCTTCGCCTGGAATTGCGCCAGACCCCACTCGTGGCGGCAGTGGCGGCGGTTGACCTGGAAATTCTTTTCCTGGGGCAGCTTTTTCAAGGCCGAGTCGTAGGCCGCAATCGCGGCGTTGTAACAGTCGGCCGCCGGTGCGTATTGCTTGTCCTTGATGGCTTGCTGACCTTTGCGGACGTAGATCATTCCCCGCTCCCCCAGGCTGTAAGCATAATTCTGCCGGGAGGAACTATTGTTGGGATCTGTTTTCAGGGCTTGCTCGTAGAGTTCCGCCGCCTGCTGGAAGACGGCCGCGGCCTCCGCCAGCTTGCCCTCGTTGGCCAGGCGGTCCCCTTCATCCAGCTTCTTCTCCGCCTGCAGCGCCAATTCCTTGGCGTCGGCGGCGGCGAGCGCCGTGTGTCGGGCCGGAACCATAAGCGCCAGAATGATGACCACCGGGATCAGGATCTTTTTTGCCATGGATGCCTCCTTGTCTTGGGATCGCGATTGGGAATCGGTTTGTGCATTGGCTATTTTACAGAAAAATGGAGTTGTTTTCCAGAAAAATTCCGGGGCCGCATTTCACCAATGATCCATGCGGGCAGCAAAAATTGCGACCCGGGGATGGCCGCTATTTACAGACAAATTAGATTACCAACACTGAATGTTTTTGGCTACTCAACGAAATTACCAAAAACATAGTGTTGGTATAATTTGTGTTGCTATTTCAGCGAATCGATGATCGCCTTGGCGGTGGCGGCGTCCTTGTGTTCGGGGGCGAGGGCCAGGAACGTTTTGAGGCACTCCTTGGCCTTGGCCATGTCGCCCAGGCCGAGCAGGATGAGGCCGAGCTGGTAGCAGGCGTCGGCATGGGTGGCATCGATGGTGAGCACCTTTTCGAACATGGTCTTGGCTTCGGCGTTTTTTCCCAGGTTGACCAAAGAAACGCCATAGTTGTAGAGGGAGTTGGTATCGGTGGTTCCCAGGTCATAGACCTTCTTGTAGTGGACGACCGCCTTGGCAAAATCGCCTTTCTTGGCATACACTTTGGCCAAAGAGGCGAGGCCCAGGACAAAATCGGGTTTCAGCTCGACCGTCTTGATGTAGTCGGGCAATGCCGCATCGGCGTTGCCCTGCTTTTCCTGGCAAAAACCGCGGTAATAGTAAGCCAGGAAATTTCCCGAATTTTCGACCAGGGACTGGGAGAAGGCACCGACGGCATCGGTATATTTCTCTTCGTTCACCAGCTGCAAGCCCTTGTTGAAAAGTCCCGCTCCCTTTTCCGCCTGCAGGGCCGGTTCAAGGGTCAGGTTGATGTCCCGAGTTTCCCCCGGAGCCAAACGCAACGTGGTTGACGCGGGGACGTAGCCCTCCTTCTCGAAAGTGATTTCGTAGTTTCCCGGATAGAGGCCGCTCATGTATGCATATCCGTCCTTGTCGGTCCGCACCTCGTGCTTGCCTTTGGATTGGGGATCGGTCACGACGATCTTGACATCCGCCAGCAACGCCTGGGTCTTGCCGTCCCGGACCGTTCCCTTGATGGCGCCGATCATGCCTGTCTGGGCCAGCAGGGAAACAGATACGCCGGCCAGCGACAGCAGCAAAAGAAACTTCTTCATCGTTGCCTCCTTTTATCGACCCGCCGCCATGATGCGCAGAGTCTTCATTTTTATTTGTCGGTAGGCGGCACGGCCTGGGCCTGCACGTCCAGCTGGCGGGCATGGTCGTAATAAAGACGCGCCTTTTTGGAATCGCCCTGGGACAGGTAGGTCGCCGCGAGCAGGCGGCTGATCTCGGCCGTGTCGCTGTAGTTCCTCAACGCTTCGAGATAGGCGGATGCCTTGGCGAACGATCTCGTTTCTATGGCCGAGTTGGCCAGCAGCAGCAGGTTGGTGTAGGTCTTTTCGACGCCGTCCTGCTCCAGAAGATCCAGCACCTTGGCAAAATCGCGTTTCTGGTAATAGGCCCTGGCGATGACCGGCCTGGACTGGCCGGTCACCATTTCCGCGGGGAGCAGCGAGAAGCAGCGGATGGCCTCGTCGACCTCGCCGCGATTCATGTACTCCTGGCCGACGATGAAGCGGAAATTGTATTCGGAGTCGGCGGCGTCGATTTCTTCGACCAGATAGGGGCGTTTGATTTTCATGTAGGCCGGCATGAGAAACACGGGCTGGGAGAGGAGCAAGCTGCCTTTCTGGATGACCTGCAATACGTAGTTGCCGGCGGCCAGGTCCTTGAGCTCATAGCGGTATGAATGGAGCCGGTCCCGGCTGGTCGTCGGCGCCAGCGTTGCGATCGTTTTCTTATCGCCGCCGGCAGCGGACAGGGTTATTTCGGGAACTTCCCCGGACTCGACGATGCCCACCAGGCTGTCCTGGGCGGCATACAGGCCGCGCGGGTCGATTTGGATCATGCGCTGACCGGCGGCGAAAGGCTCATAGCGCCGGGGGTCGGCGGACGTGCGCTCAGCGAAACCGAAAAGGACCACCGGCCCGTCGGGAGCCACGACCAGCTCCTGGCTTTGGGAAAAGAATTCGCCGCTGGTCTTGTTGATGCAGGCCAGCGTCACGGTGAACGTCCCCGGGATGATCGGGAAGAAATCCTGGAAAAGGACTTTCTTTTCCAGGATCTCGGCCGCCTTGGCCTTGGGCAGTTTGAGGTCCAGCCGGCGGTCGTCCTGAAAAATCGTCTGCCCCTGAGCATCGACGGCCGTCAGGTAGAAGGTCAATTCGGCGTGCTGCGTGTCGGGCGAATAGGGCTTGAGGCCGATGAAATCGGGAATGAAGGCGTAATTGATGAAATTGAGGCCGTCCCGGCGGGTGACCGCCCAGGTCAGCTTGCCGCGGATTTCACTGGTTGACTGGCTGACCTCCACCTTGCCGACCGGCGCCCTGAATTTTTGCAGGTAGTTGGTCTCCACCTGCCTTTCGGGCAGGGAAAAAATGTCGGTCATGACGCTCCCGGACGTGGCGGTTACCGGAGTCGTGTCGGGATCGCCCTGCCCGGGTATCACCGAAAGCGAAGCCTGGGCCAGCTCCACTGAATTGCCGAGAAGGGTATTGTAGGCCTTGACGAGAGTCCGCTGGCGGTAGGCGGCGTACGGGGACAGCAGGTCCATCGGTTTGTGGATGCCGGGATAAAAGAGCTGGTAATCGCCGAGGTTGTGGTAGCGGAAAAACAGGAGATTGATGAAGGACGCCAGGCCTTTCTGGCTGAGGTTCTGATAGACCCAGAGCTGGCAATCGACCAGGTCTTCATAGCCGCTGAAATCCTTGATCTCCAGGGGCTTGCCTAGCAGGAGATAGATCTTGCCACGGTCGGAGGACTGGCCGTTCAGGCTCTTGCGGGTATATTCCAGGCGCCGGAAATACTCGTCCTTGAATTCGTTGGCCGGGGTGGCCGGATCGGGATCGCGTACTTTCCAGAACGCCTCCTGGTAGCGCTGGCGATCCTCCTCGGTCTTGATGAAGTTGACCGTCTGTTTTTCCAGGCGGGTCATGATCGGAGACACCTCGACCAGCCAGGATTTCCAGGGATCGTTTTTGGCCTTGGCGGCCAAAACAGGATTGCCCGCCAGGACCGCCAGCTCAAAAAACAAAAAAATAATCCGCTTCATTGGCAAATTATAGCACAGGGAGAGTGAAAAAGGCAGGGCCGTCAGGGATGGCGATCTCCCTGACGACCCGCGAGTTCAGCAATTAATAATAGAACCTGAGACCCACGCGGAAGCTGCGCGGGTTGACAATGGCATAGGTGGCCATGAAATCATCCGACGTGATGTAGTTCTGGTAGGACGTGATGGTGCTGGCATTGAAGAGGTTGAACACGTTGAACATGACGCCAATCCGCATGTCGTTCTTGATGGTGAACGTTTTTTCCACCTGCAGGTCGAGATTGACACGGGTCGGAAAGCGCAGGGAGCCGACTTCCTGGGCCGGGATGTACTTGGCCTTCTGGTTGATCTCGTTGCCAACCCGATAATAGGTATTGTAGGTGTCGCCCGAAATGACGGAGAAGTAGGGCGAAAAAGCGATATCCCAGGGGAGGATGACCGTGCCCTGAATTTTGAGCATGTGGGTGGGATCGAGGGTGTTGTGGCTGTTTTTGCTCACGTTGATCTGCCAGTTGGGATCGGAAAAGAGGCTGGAATACCGCGCCGCGGCGTAGGGGCTGAGGCCGCCGACCTCCTCGAGGTTGTTGTAATAGCCGGTGGTTTTGCCGTAGTTGTATGAGAGCATGAGCTGCCACTTGTTGGAGAAGCGCTTGTTGAGGACCAGCTCGAATCCCTGGTACTTGCGGCTGGGCGTGTAGGGGACCATGTTGCTGTAGACCGATCCATAATTGCCCTGCTTGATATTGGTCACCAGGTACTTTTCATCGCCCGGGTCGGTCTGGCTGTAGACGGTGATGGGCTGGTGGGTGTCGGGAGTGATGTAGGTCACTGGCTCGAAATCGCTCGTCAGGTTGACCCTGTCGATGAAGTTGCGGAAATCGCGGTAGATGAAGTTGGCGGCGACCGACAGATCGGTGATGATCTCGCGTTCGAGGCCGACGGTGATCTGGTTCATATAGGGCAGGCTGATGTTCTCGTCCATCGTGTAGAGGTTCTCCCACTTGATCGTGTAGTCCTCGACGTATTCGCTGCCGTCCCAGCTGTACTGGGTCCAATCGGGGCAGGGAGCGAACGCCTCATAGAAGGTAGTGATGATATTGTCCACGAATTTCCCGTAATGGAACTTGATCGCGGTGGTGTGGTCGCCGAACACGTCGTAGGTGATGCCGAGGCGCGGGGCGATGGAGATGTCCGGCTTGAAGACGCTCTCATAGCTGCCCGTTGTGATCGGGTGATAATAGGTTCCCGCCGACTTGAGAAAGCCGCGGTAGAAATTGATGCGGATGCCGGGGTTGATGGTCAGCCGGTCGCTGACCGCCCAGTTGTCCTGGACATAGCCGGATATGCGCAAGTTGATGGCTTTGGTGCTGTAGCCCTCATAGGCGTACATCAGATAGGGCTCCCCATTGTAGTCGATATACTGCTTGCCGCCGGTGTAACCCCAGTCGGTCTGGCCCGGGTTCATCTCGGTGTCGATGCCGAACTTGAAGTCGTGCGAACCGGCGATGAACTTGTCGGCGTGGTGGCTGACCGAGGCGTTGAGCTGGTAACGGTCGCGGAACGCGTGGTAGAAGGTGAGGGAATTCACCGAATACCAGTCCTGGCCAACGTCGTAATGACCGGGGAGGTCATACCCTTGCGCCGGGATCAATTTGTAATAGCTGATGAAGCCGGCGAACTTGGCTTCAAAGAAAGTCTTGTCGTTGAAGATGTGCAAATAGCTGATGTTGGGGGCGAACTCGGGCGAGCGCTGGTTGCGCGTGGCCGCCGGATCGACGTTCGCGTAGCCGCCGCGGTAGCTGCCGTTGTAAAGGTCGCCGTGAAGGAACATGGAAATGCGGTTGTCGCGGTTGGGCTGCCAGGTGAACTTCAGGAAGAGGCGGGGCTGGTCGTAGACGCTGGTTTCAGGGAAGCCGCTGAAAACATTCTGGCGCTGCAGGTATTGGGCGCCGGCGAAGAACCAGAGCTTGTCCTTGATGATTGGGCCGCCGATGTCGATGTGGGCGTTGTAGTAACCCTGGGCCGGGGGGGTCAGGCTCGGGTCATCGGAATTCTTGCTGTTCCAGGTCTTGGCCTGGACGTAGGAATCGAACATGCCCGAGAAGGTGTTGCCGCCGGTCTTGGTCACGGTGTTGAAGACAGCGCCATTGAAGCCGTCGAACTCGGCCGGGGCGCCGACGCCGCTGACCGAGACCTCCTGGACGACGCCGTAGTCGATGAAGAGATAAGCGGTATGCAGCTCCGGGTCGGAGACGTCGACCCCGTCCACCTGGTACATGATGCCGTTGTCAGCGCCGCCGAAAGCGGCGTTCTGCGAGACCCCGGGGGCCAGGTTGACGATGTTGGCCACGGTCTGGGAGTTGGGGATGTTCTGGATCATCTCCTTGGTCAGGTTGGAGACGGCCGTCTGCGAGTCCTTGACGTCGACCATGGGCAGCATGCCCTTGACCGTGATTTTTTCCTCGAGGGTGCCCAGGGTCATGGCGAAGTCGACGGTGAGGGTCATGTTGACCGAGAGGCGGACTCCCTCCTTGCGGGTCACCTGGAAGCCTTCGAGCTTGGCCTCGAGAGCATAGGCTCCCGGCGGCAGGGCGATGAAGCGGAACTTGCCATCGATGTCGCTGATGGCCGTTTGCACGCCGCCGATGAGCGCCGGTGATGAGAGGCTCACCGCCACGCCGGGAAGCGCCGACCCATCCGGCATCAGCACTTGGCCTACGATCGCGCCGTTTTCCTTGGATTGCGAATTCAGGAATGGATTCAGCAAAAACAAGGAGAGGGCGATTAGCAGGATTAACCTGTCAGTTTTTTTGTGCATGTATCCTCCTAAACCAAAAATTTGAACTGCGTATTCGGGAGTGGTCCCGATTTTTATTGTCGTGGTCGTTGCCTTCATCGTTTTATCCCCCAGCGCCCTGCCTGACCTTCGCGGCCATCAGCGCCTCGGCTTGGCGAAAGCATGTTTCGGCTGCACCTCGTTCCCCCTTATAGCCGTAAATGTCCGACAAAATATAGTACCCGAACGCCGTATATTTATCAACTGGCTTGATGGCGATCCCTTTGCGGCACAGGGCGATGGCCTCGTCCAGGCTCTGGCGGCGGTCGAGATAATACTTGGCGATCATGAAATAGGGGATGGCGAAGGATGGATGACTCTTCATGCTCGCCTGGTAGAATGCCAGCGCTTCATCGGACCGGTTGCCCTTGCGCAGCAGTTCGGCCAGGTTGTAGGAAGCCATGAAATTGCCGGGATTGATTTCGAGTTCGCGGCGGTAGTTGGCTTCGGCGCCGGCCGGGTCGTTGCGGCTCTCGTCGATCACGGCCAGGTCGAAGTGCGATTTCTGCTGTTCGGGAGAGAGTTCGATGCCTCTGCGGATCATGGCGGTGGCCTTCTCGTAATCTCCTTGCAAGAAATAAATCTCCCCCAGCTTCTTGCAGGCCTGCGCGTTGGCGTTGTCCAGGGCCAGGCATT
>JAPKZL010000125.1 GCA_026393795.1 Candidatus Aminicenantes bacterium
TCGATCGTCACCGGCATCCAGCCCCCCGATGAGCAAATGGCCGCCATCCTGCCCAGCCACCACGGCTATTGCTTCGTCGATTGCGCCGCCGCCGCCCCCTATGTCCCCATCGACATGCACCCCGCCGATCCGCAGCAGCGCCTGGACGCGATTTTTTTCTCGCCGCATAAGTTCCTGGGCGGCCCCGGCTCTTCCGGGGTGATGGTGCTCAACAAGCAGCTCTACCACAACCGCATCCCCGACCAGCCCGGCGGCGGCACCGTGCTGTGGACCAATCCCTGGGGCGAGCAGCATTACTACGAGGACATCGAGGTGCGCGAGGATGGAGGCACGCCCGGGTTCCTGCAGGCCATCCGCGCCGCCCTGGCCGTGCTGCTCAAGGAACACATGGGCAGCGAGCATATCCTTGCCCGCGAGGAAGAATTGAAAAAATTCTTCCTGGAAAAACTGCTGCGCCATCCCCAGATCGAGGTTCTCGAAGCCGGACAGCCGCACCGCCTGGGCATCATCTCCTTCTATTCGCTCCATCGCCACCACAACCTGATCGTGCAGCTGCTCAACGACCGCTTCGGCATCCAGAGTCGCGGCGGCTGCTCGTGCGCCGGCACCTACGGCCACATCCTGCTCCATGTCGAGCGCGAGCACTCGCGGCACATCACCGACATGATCAACCACGGCGACCTGTCGGATAAGCCAGGCTGGGTGCGCATCTCGCTCCATCCGACCCTGACCGAGGCGGAGGTCAGCGCCATCGCCGCGGCGGTGCACGCCGTTTTGGACAACTATGAGCGCTGGCAGCAGGACTACGTCTTCGAGCCGGCAACCGGCGAGTTCCACCACCGCACCTGGAAGAAGCCGGTTACCGATCTGCGCAGCGATTTCAGGCCGGTGTGAAGGGCGACACTCTAGGACTCGGTTTACGGCTAACGGTATACGGTAGACGGCAAGAGATTCGGGAAAAAATATAATTATTTAATAGAAGGCTATTTTCTTCCACCGTGTACCGTACGCCGTCAACCGTACGCCAAGCTCTACATGAATCTTTCGAACCTTTCCTTCTTCGCCTTGCAAATAGGACAGATATCGGGCGGTTCGCCGCGAGCGCACAGATAGCCGCAAACCTTGCAGCGCCAGACGGGCTGCGAGAGCTTGCCCAGCGGCGCACCAGCGGATATCTCGGCCTTGGCAGCGCGGCGCTGGCTTGCCGGCGGACGGCGTTCGGGAATGGAAGCGGCCTGTTTTCTGCCTTCGCTGACCTCCGGGCCGACGTACAGGGCGCAGAAACAGGCGCCGAACTCGTTCAGGTCGGCGTCGCGATAGTCGCAGGGGCAGATGATGTCCAGGTCAGCGGCCTTTTCGCCCGCCGCCAGCCGGCACGGGCAGGCGGCGTAGCCGTAGCGCTGCTGGTTGACCAGCAGGCCTCCGACCAGCTCGCGGACGAATTTACGGTCGTTGTTCAGGTGATAGCCCGACGCCTCTGCTTCGCGCTGCAGTTTTTGCAGCAGCGCATCGACAGCTGCATCGCTGATCTCTATTTCCTTTTTCATAACTTGACAGCCGCCTTGATCTTTTCTTCATCATAACCCAGGACGCAGTTGGCCTCATTGAATACCAGGGTGGGAAAAGACTCGTTAGGATTCCAGCGCCGCACCTCGGCCATGGCCCGCTCCCGCTCCTCGTCATTCAGCAGGTCGACATACACATAATCGTAGGCGACTCCCAGGTCGTCAAGCAGCCGCCGCGTTTTCTTGCACCAGACGCAGGTACTGAGCCCGTAGAAGACGATCCGGCCGCAATCCTTGCCAGCCACATGGGTGAAAGGTTTCATGGTTTCCCTCCTGCCGAGGTTTGCAAAATTATAGTCCACCATCGATGCCAAAGTCAAACAAGGTGCGCTGCCAGATATCGGTTTACGGCATACGGTGTACGGTATACGGTATAAGAAAATCGTCCAGGTTGCCGTAGCCGCGGCCGCGGCCGGCCACGACGCGGTCCGCCAGCTTGGCGCCGATGCCCTTGACCGCCAGCAGGCCGCAGCGGATGGCCTTTTCCCCGGCGGGGGCGAAGCCCAGGCCGCTGCCGTTGACGTCGGGGGGCAGGATGGCCAGCCCCGAGCGCTTGGCCTCCTCGATGTACACCGGCAGCGGGTAATAGCCGCCGTTGGCGTTGAGCAGGCGGCAGAAGAAGTCGAGCGGCTGCCGGGCCTTCAGCCAGGCCGAAAGATAGGCCGCGTAGGCGTAGGCCAGGCTGTGGGCCTGGCAGAAGGCGTACAAAGAAAAATCCAGGGCCAGCTTCCAGAACAATTCGAGCTCGCCCGGGCTCCAGCCGTTTTTCAGGCCGCACGCGAAAAAATCGGCCCGCCGCGCTTCGCCTTTTTTCTTTTTAAGCTCCTTGCGCGCCATCTCCGCCTGCTCCAGGCTCCAGCCGCTGACCTGGTGCAGCAGCATGGTGATCTGCTCCTCGAAGATCAGGGCACCGCGGCTGTCGGGGAAAAGCCGCCCCAGCAGCGGATGGCAGGGCCGCTGCTGCTCCAGGTAGGCCTTTTTCATGCCCGAACGGGCCGGCCCGGGGCGGATGATGGCCACGGCGATGGCCAGTTCCGTCAGGCTGGCCGGGCGGGCCTGCAGCAGGTTCTCCCTGGAGAGCGGGCTCTCGAGCTGGAAGCAGCCCACGGTGCGCGCCTGCTGGATCAACCGCCAGACAACGGCGTCGTCGGGGTCCGCGCCTCCGCCCAGCCCCAGCGGGGCGATGACCTCGAAGCCGCGTACCCCCAGCAGGTCGAGCTTGAAGATGCGCAGGCGTTCGACCGTGTCCTTGTCCCACACCAGCTGCGGAAAATCCTCGGGCGAGCGGGTCAGGGGCAGCGAGCGGTCGATGGCCTGGCTCGAGAAGACCACGCCGCCCACGTGCAGCGAAAGCTCCCGGAAAACCCCGTCCAGCAGAGCGGCGGCCCGGTAGATGCGCGCCAGGCCGGCTGCGGCCGTCCCATTGGGGGACTGGGCACCCTTGCCTTTTTCGGCCAGTCCCACAGGGGGACGGCCGTAAGCGGCCAGTTCGCCCGGCTCGGCGAACATGGGGAGCGGCTTGGTCAGGGCGTGGGCCTCGTCGGGGTTCAGGCCGAAGGCGCGGGCCGTTTCGTAGAGGGCCGAGCGGGCGCCGAAAAACTTGTGGCTCGAGACAAAGGCCGCCCGGCCGCGGTAGCATTCGAACAGCCAGCCGAAAACCTCCTGGCGCCGCGACGAATCGATGTCGATGTCGATGTCGGGCAGGTCGGGGCGCAGGCTGTTGACGAAACGCTCGAACAGCAGGCCGTGCTCCAGCGGGTTGACCCGCGACATGCCCAGCAGAAAAAGGACGAAGGAGGAGGCGCCCGAGCCGCGCAGGTTGAAAAATATTTTCCGTTGCCGGCAGAAATCGGCGATTTTTCCGGCGATGAGAAAATAAGCGGCGGCTCCGGTGGCGCGGATCACCTGGAGCTCCTGTTGGGCCCGCTCGCGCTCGGCCGGCCCGGCGCGGCGCCGCTCCAGTTTTTTGCGCACCAGGATTTCCAGGTCGTTGCCGCCGTCGGGGAACAGCGCCTCGAGACCGGCGAAGGCGAAGCCGACCCGCTCGGCCAGGCCGAACGTGCCGGCCAGGGCCCGGCGCCCGGCCTCGCCCCAGCGCCTCGTGATAGCCTCGGCCGGGATCAGCCCGTCCAGCCCGGCGTCCTTTCCGAGCGTTTCGGGCAGGGGCAGGTGCTGGAAGACCGCCCGGGCCACGGCGTACTTCTGGGCGTTGCCGGTCCAGCGCAGCGCCTGGGCCCAGACCAGGGGAATTTTGAACCTGGCGCTCCAGGCGCGCAGCCATTGGCCGCTCCCCCATTCCAGGCCCAGGTAAAAATT
>JAPKZL010000126.1 GCA_026393795.1 Candidatus Aminicenantes bacterium
CGTGCTCAATACCTTGGTGATCGCCGACGTCAACGTCGTCTTGCCGTGATCCACGTGCCCGATCGTGCCAATATTCAAATGCTCCTTCGTACGATCAAATTTCTCTTTCGCCATAATTGCCTCCTAATTGATGGTGTAAATGCCCAACTGGTTCTTCAGAACTTCATTCATTTTTTCCTCGGTCATTTCGCTGTATTTGAAAAATTCCAAAGAGTAATTGGCCCTTCCCTGGGTCAGGGTGCGCAGCGCCGTGGCGTAGCCGAACATCAGCGCCAGCGGCACCTGCCCGTCGATCAGGTGCAGGTTGTTGCGCAGGTCCATGTGGGTGACCTTGCCCTGGCGGCTGTTGAAGTCCGACATCACCTCGCCGAGGTATTCGTCCTGGACGACGATTTCGATCTTCATCAGCGGCTCGAGCAGGATCGGGTGGCCTTTTCGAAAAGCGCTCTTGAAGGCCATGGCGGCCGCAATCTTGTAGGCAAGCTCGTTGCCGTCTTCCTCGTTGGTGGATCCGTCGACCAGGTCGACCTCGACCTGAGTGATGGGAAACCCGGCGATCACGCCGATATCCATGGCTTCCTGCACGCCCTGTTCGATGGCCTTGTAGAATTCCTTGGGAATGATCCCGTGCTTGATCTTGGCGTTGAACTTGAATTTTTCACTGCCGTCGAGCGGCTTGACTTCCAGGGCCACATGCCCGAACTGGCCCTTGCCGCCGCTCTGCTTGATGTATTTTTCCTCGGCGCGGGCCTTCTTGCGGATCGTCTCGTAGTAGGCCACCCGCGGCTTGCCCAACTTGGTCTGCACCTTGAATTCGCGCTTGATCCGCTCCTGGATGATCTCCAGGTGCAGCTCCCCCATCCCGGAAATGATCATTTGCCCGGTATGGTGGTCCTGGTAGGATTTCAGGGTGGGATCTTCCATCGACAACTTGGCCAGCACGTCGTCGAGCTTCTGATGCTCCGAGGTCAGGCGCGGTTCGATGGTTGCCGAAACCACCGGCTCGGGGAATTGGATGGTTTCCAGCACGATGGGATGACGCTCGTCGCAGAGCGTGTCGCCGGTGGAAACTTCCTTCAACCCCACCGAGGCCGCGATGTCGCCGGAATAGACGGCGTCCACTTCCTCGCGCTTGTTGGCGTGCATCTTCAGCAATTTGGCGATGCGCAGGCGCTGGTTCTTGCTGCTGTTGAAGATGGTGCTGCCGACCTTGATGCTGCCCGAATAGACACGGAAATAAACGAGCTGGCCGACATAGGGGTCGCTCATGATCTTGAACACCAGCGCCGACATGGGCTCGTCGTCCGACAGTTTGCGGCGCAACGCCCGGCCGCTTTTGGGGTCCTTGCCGGCAATCGCCTCCTTGTCCAGCGGCGAAGGCAAAAAGTCGACGACGGCGTCGAGCAGGTTGTGCACGCCCTTGTTCTTGAAGGAGGAGCCGCAGAGCACCGGAACCGCCTTGAGGTTCAGGGTGGCCGCGCGCACCGCCTTTTTCAAGTGGCTTTCCGGAATGTCCTTCTTATCCAGGAACAATTCCATCACGTCGTTGTCGAATTCGGCCAGCCTTTCGATCAGCTGCTCGCGGTGCAGCAGCGCGTCATCCAGGTAGGGGGCCGGGATGTCCATGTTCTCCACTTTCGCGCCCAGCAATTCGCCGTTGTAGCGGTAGGCTTTCATGGCGATGAGATCGATCACCCCGGCGAAGTTGTCCTCGCTGCCCAGCGGCAGCTGCAGCGGCAGGGTGACGACCTTGAATTTCTTTTCGATCTGCCCGACCACGTCGAGGAAATCGGAACCCTGGCGGTCCATCTTGTTGACGTAGGCGATCTTGGGGATGTGGTACTTCACCGATTGGTACCAGACCTTCTCGGTCTGCGGTTCGACGCCGCCGACGCCGCACAGGACGATGATCGCCCCGTCGAGCACGCGCAGCGACCGTTCCACCTCGGCGGTGAAATCGACATGGCCGGGGGTGTCGATGATGTTGATGCGGCAGTCGTTCCAGAAGCAGGTGGTGGCCGCGGCGGTGATGGTGATGCCGCGCTCCTGCTCCTGCTCCATCCAGTCCATGACGGCCGTGCCGTCGTCGACTTCGCCGATTTTATAGGTCACGCCGGTATAGTACAGAATTCTCTCGGTGGTGGTGGTCTTGCCGGCATCGATGTGGGCCATCAAGCCGATGTTGCGAATTCTGTCAACCGGGACCGTTCTCATGGGGCCGTCCTTGTCTTTCCTTGTTTTTACCAGCGGTAATGGGCGAAGGCGCGGTTCGCTTCGGCCATCTTGTGTACGGTCTCTTTCTTCTTGATCGCCCCGCCCTTCTCGCCGTAGGCGTCCATGATTTCTCCGACCAGCTTCTCGCGGAAAGATTTGCCGCCGCGCTGGCGCGCGTTCTGAACCAGCCAGCGGACGCCCAGGGCGTAGGACCGTTCCTTGCGAACTTCGGTGGGCACCTGGTAGGTGGCGCCGCCGACACGGCGCGAACGGGTTTCCACCTGGGGGCGGACATTCTCGATGGCCTTGGTGATCACTTTCAACGGATCTTCCTTCATCTTTTCCTGGAGGGTGTCCATGGCCGCGTAGACGATGTGCTGGGCGATGTTCTTCTTGCCGCTCTGCATGACCTTGGTGATCAGCTTGGCCAGAATGGAGGAATTGTAGACCGTGTCGTACAGGACCTCTTTTTGCTTGGTAATTTTTTTCCTGGGCATTTATTTCTCCTGGCCCCCTTTCTTGCGGCGGGCGCCGTATTTCGAGCGGCTTCTCTGCCTGTTCTCCACGCCGGTGGTGTCCTTGGCGCCGCGCACGATGTGGTAGCGCACCCCGGGCAGGTCCTTGACCCTGCCGCCGCGGACCAGGACGATCGAGTGCTCCTGGAGCGTATGCCCTTCGCCGGGGATATAGGCGGTCACTTCCACGCCGTTGGACAAGCGGACTCTGGCCACCTTGCGCATGGCCGAATTGGGCTTTTTGGGATTGGTGGTGAAGACGCGCGTGCAGACACCCCTTTTCAACGGGCAGTCTTGTAGCGCGGGTGATTTACTCTTGTCCCTCATCCGGCTTCTGCCCAAACGGACCAACTGATTAATTGTAGGCAAATTTCCTCCTGTACACGTTTTGAGCCTTTAGCAAATTCAAAATTTGTTGCTGTCAATGACGAATTTTAGATTTTGCTACTCAGGCTCTTATCCTGCTTTGCTGGATTTGGATTTTTTTTAGAAGATTTC
>JAPKZL010000127.1 GCA_026393795.1 Candidatus Aminicenantes bacterium
ACAGGCCAGGTGGCCGGGGCTCATCAGTTCTTCAAGGGGCAGTGTCGGTTTCACTTTTTCACCTCCACCCAGTACAGTTCCTGGTCTGGTTTTTTCTTCTTGTCCACCAGCGCGACGATGTCGTAATAGGTTTCCGGAAAATGTCACGCCCGCCCAGGCCGGCGATGAAATTCCAAACCGGCACCTGGGAATGGCCGTACAGGGCGGACTTCACTTCCTGGGCCCAGATCCCGTGGTAGCCGTAGGAAATGTCGCGGTCGACGATGATTATTTTTTTGGCGCTCTTCAACTGGTTGCGCACGTCGGCGAAGGGGAAAGGCCGCAAGACCCGCATGCGCAGGTTGCCCACCTTCTTGCCTTGGGCGCGCAGCTGGTCGACGGCGAAACGGACCGTGGAAGCGGCCGAGCCCGACGTGACCAGCACGGTGTCGGCGTCTTCGACCAGGTAGGGGTCCACGGTATCATAATAGCGGCCGAATGCCTTTTGGAATACGGCGGCTTCCTTCTTTATCTCCACCAGCGCCTGGTCCATGGCCTCGTGCATCTTGATACGAAATTCCATGTACCAGTCCGGGGTGGTCAGGCCGCCGTAGGTATGCGGATTCTGCACGTCCAGTTTATACTTGTAATCGAAGGGCGGCAGGTATTTGTCCACCAGCGCCTGGTCCGGGAGATCGACGATCTCATAGGTATGGGACAGCGAGAAGGCGTCGAGGACGATCATAGCCGGCATCAGGACCTTCTCGGCCACCTTGTAGGCCATGATCACCGAATCGAGCACCTCCTGGTTGGACTGGCAGTAGAACTGCATCCAGCCGGTGTCGCGCTGCGACAGCGAGTCGTTCTGGTCGGTCCAGATGGTCCAGGGCGGCGCCATGGCGCGGTTGATGTCGGCCATGACGATCGGCAGCCGCGCCCCGGCCGCCCAGTGCAGCAGTTCGTGCATCAAGGCCAGCCCCTGCGCCGAGGTCGCGGTGAACGCCCTGGCCCCGGTCGACGAGGCGCCGATGCAGGCGGCCATGGCCGAATGCTCCGATTCGACCTTGATGAACTCGGCCTTGAGCTTCTGGTCGGCCACGATCTCGGAGAGCAGCTCCACCACCTGGGTCTGGGGGGTGATGGGATAGGCGGCGATGACCTGGACGCGGGAGAGGGTCGCCCCGTAGGAGATGGCGTGGTTGCCCATCATGACTTTTTTCATTTTCCCTCCTTGATCATGGCGATGCACTTCTTCGGGCATTCCTCGGCGCAGATGCCGCAGCCTTTGCAGAAATCCAGGTTGAGGACCGGGTTGTCGTCAACCCAATCGATGGCGGCGTCGGGGCAGAACTTCCAGCAGATGGTGCACTGGATGCACTGGCTGAGGTCGATCACCGGCTTCAGGTTGCGCCAGGAGCCGGTGGGGTTGGCGGCCATGGAGCGCAGGCTCATGACCATCGGCGGGAGCTCGTCCATTTTCTTGAAATCTATTTTTTTTCTGTCCTTGGCCATGTTACACTCCTTGCACCGAGTCGTAGGCTTCCTGGGCCGCGGCGGCGTTTTCATCGGGATTGACCGGAACGCCCTCGCGCACCGACTGCAGGATCGATGCCAGTTTGACGAAATCGAAAATACGCGGCACGGCGCCCAGGATGGCGGTGTTGACGATGGGCGCGGCCTTGGAACCGAGACGGTGCTTGATGGCGATCTCGTTGGCATCCACCGTGAAGACGCGGTAGTCCTTGCCCAGGTGCGAGAATTCGCTTGGCTTTCGGCCGCTGTTGATCAGGATGAACCCGCCTTTCTTCAGCCCTTCGGTCACGTCGATGGCGTCGATCAGGCTCGGATCGACCACGATGACGTGCTGGGGCATGACAATCTTGGAGCGGATATAGATAGGCTTGTCATCGATGCGGATGAAGGCGAAAACCGGCGCGCCCCGGCGCTCCACCCCGAACTGGGGAAAGGCCTGGACATACTTGTCTTCCTTGGAAACGGCATCGGCCAGGATCTTGCCGGCGATGACCGTCCCCTGGCCGCCGCGGCCATGGAATCTGATTTCAACCATAATAACCTCCTAATCCAGCAGCGCTGGATAAGAGCCGTAGATAGCAAATTCTAAAATTTGTTCGCAAGAGCAAACAAATTTTGAATTTGCTATACGGCTCTAAAAATCCATTTCAACGACGCGGTGCGAATGGCAGTTGAGATTGACCGCCACCGGGAACGAGGCGATGTGGCAGGGATGGCTGACGATGTGCACCGCCAGCGAGGTGGTGCGGCCGCCCAAGCCCATGGGCCCGATGCCCAGTTTATTGATTCGTTCCAGGATGCGTTTTTCCATCTCGGCGTACAGCGGATCGGCATGCGGGCTGCCCACCGGCTGGCGCAGCAGAGCCTTCTTGGCTAGCAACGCCGAGGTGTCGAAATTGCCGCCAATGCCGATGCCGACGATGGTCGGCGGGCAGGGATTGGGGCCGGCCTTGAGGACCGTGTCGACCACGAAATCCTCGATGCCCTTGGCCCCGGCCGACGGGGGCATCATCTTCAGGGCGCTCATGTTCTCCGCGCCGCCGCCCTTGGCCATGAAGGTGATTTTGAAAGCATCGCCGGGAACCAAATCCCAATGGATGAAAACCGGGGTGTTGTCGCCGCTGTTCTTGCGGCTGAGCGGGTCGCAGACCGACTTGCGCAAATAACCTTCGCCGTAGCCCTCGGCCGTGCCCTGGCTGATGGCGTCATGGAGGCTCTTGAAGCCGTCGTACCCGAGCTTGACCTTCTCCCCCATTTCGACGAAGAAGACGGCCAGGCCGGTATCCTGGCACAGGGCCAGCTTTTCGGCGAAGGCGATGTCGGCGTTCTGCAGGATCTGCTGCAGGATCTCTTTGCCGGACGGGGATTCCTCCGTGACCAGATAGGACGCGATCAGTTTTTTCAAATCGGGATCAATGACGAAATTGGCGTCCTGAACGGCCTGCTTGATCTTTTCTTTTACTTCCTTAAGACTTATTTTTTTCATTTGTGCCTCATGAAATAAAATTCAGAGCCGGAAGCGATACTTTAGTATTTTTCTTGAGATTAGTCAAGAGGAGGCGCGAAAATGGTCCGGACGGCTTCCCGATAGGGGCACGGCGCGCCGTGCCCCTACCCTGTTAGGCATGGCGCCTATTTCACCGCTTTCACAGCCTTCTTGACCGCGTCCCTCAGCAGTTTGAGGGGCGGAGCCTTGATGAACTTCTTTTTCATCAGCAGGCCCATGGCATCGCGGGCTTCCTGGATATCGGCCATGGTTTTGTCGAACACGTCCTGCCAGGTATAGGTGGTGATACGGGCCACACCATTCTTGATGGCCTCCATGGCCACGTCGGCCGCTTCCTGGGCGAAGACCTCGGTCTCGTCCATGGTCGGCATGATGCGGTCGGGATTGAGACCCTTCTTCTGGGCGAAATTGGCCATGGAATAGGCGGCGGCGATGGCCATTTCGTCGGTGATCTTCTTCGCCCGCACCACCAGCGCCCCCTTGAGGATGCCGGGGAAGCCCAGCGAGTTGTTCACCTGGTTGGCGAAGTCGGACCGCCCCGTCGCCACGATCCGGGCGCCCGCGGCCTTCGCCTCCCAAGGCCAGATCGCCGGGATCGGATTGGCGCAGGCGAACAGCACCGCGTCCTTCGCCATCCCCTTGACCCACTCGGGCGTGACCTTGCCGGGCCCGGGAG